>NZ_LMFX01000005.1:0-107891 GCF_001426985.1 Caulobacter sp. Root1472
TGTGATAACTTCTTCCACGGACGCCTCCTTTGCAGTGGTGTTCTCAACACCTCCACTTTGGCACATCGATGCCGTCGGGGGGCGTCCACCCCATCGCTCATGATGGGGATCATGGTCGCGGCCGCGGCGATGAAGAACAGGGCGATCACCGCGCCGGCGTAGGGCCAGAAGCGCCCCGCCGAATCCCGGCCCGCAAAGCGCGGCAGGCCCGCGAAACCGTGGCGGATGGACTCGACGAAGGCTTTCATGGCGTTTCCCCGGCAACAGCCTCTGGATAAGGCGATTCAACCGTACGGCGCCACCGCCGCACTTTGCGCGTGACGTCCGCCGAACGCCGGCCGATGGTCCGTTCACGACACGATCGCGGGGGCGACATGGACCAAGCCGGCAACACCCTCTGGAACCCGGACCTGGCGCCGACCACGGCGGCGCAGCGCACCTGGCGCTGGTGGCACTTCGCGGCCCTGTGGCTGGGCATGGTCATCGCCGTGCCGGCCTACATGCTGGCCGCGGGCCTGATCGAGCAGGGAATGTCGGCGACCCAGGCGGTGTGGGCCGTGCTGCTGGGCAACCTGATCGTGCTGGTTCCGATGCTGCTGATCGGCCATGCGGGCGCAAAATGGGGCGTGCCCTATGCGGTGCTGGCGAGGGCCTCGTTCGGCTGGCGCGGGGCGAGGGCGCCGGCCCTGGCCCGGGCCATCGTCGCCTGCGGCTGGTACGGGATCCAGACCTGGATCGGCGGCGGGGCGCTGCTGACCCTGCTGGGCGTGATGGTCGGCGAGAGCCTGGTCGGGCCGATGGTCCCGGTGCTGGGGATCGGCCTGGGTCAGCTGCTGTCGTTCGCCGCCTTCTGGCTGATCCAGCTGCTGTTCGTCACCAAGGGCCTGGAGACCGTGCGCAAGCTCGAGACCTGGACCGCCCCGGTCAAGGTGATCGTCTGCGGCCTGCTGGTCTGGTGGGCGCTCAGCCGGGCCGGCGGCATCGGCCCGATCCTGCACGCGCCCAGCGCCTATGACCCCGGCGGCGCCAAGGCCGGCCGGTTCTGGCGCGACTTCGGTCCGGCCGTCACCGCCATGACCGGCTACTGGGCCACCCTGGCCCTGAACATTCCCGACTTCACCCGCTTCGCCCGCACCCAGCGCGACCAGATCGTCGGCCAGGCGGTGGGGCTGCCCGGACCCATGGCGCTGCTGGCGGCCATGAGTGTGATCGTCACCTCGGCCACCGTGCTGATCTATGGCAAGCCGGTCTGGGACCCGGTGGCGCTGTCGGGAAACATTGGCGGCGTGGCGGTGCTGGTCGGCCTGCTGGTCATCAGCCTCGACACGGTGTCCTGCAACATCGCCGCCAACCTGGTAGGCCCCGCCTACGACTTCTCGGCCCTGTGGCCCAGGCGGATCAGTTACCGCACCGGCGGCTGGATCACCGCGGCGATCGGCGTGCTGATCATGCCGTGGAAGCTGCTGGAGAGCACGCAAGGCTACATCTTCGTCTGGCTGACCGGCTACGGCGCCCTGCTTGGGCCGGTGGCGGGCGTCCTGATCGCCGACTACTGGCTGCTGCGCCGCGCCCGGCTGGACGTCGAGGCGCTGTACGACCGCGCCGGGCGCTACACCTATTCCAAGGGCTGGAATCCGGCCGCTGTGGCGGCGTTCGCCATCGGCGTGGCGCCCAACCTGCCGGGCTTCCTGAAGGCGGCCGGCCTGCCGGCGGCGGCCGGGATCGGTGCGCCGTGGACCGGACTCTACGACTATGCCTGGTTGGTCGGGGCGGGGATCGCCGCGGCGGTCTATCTGGCCGCGATGCGGGCTGGGGGCGAGGCGCGGACCTAGGGCGCGGAACAGGATGCGTCCGCTGACGTTTCCGAGGCGGTTGCGACGCTTTCCCGCATTGGTCAAGACTGCGACTTCGGCGACCGTCCCCGTACGTTCCAGGAGATCGACCGCATGGCATTGCCGCGTGACCAGGCCTCGCATGTCCTGCTGGCGGACGTGGACGGCGCCAGCGCCAGGATCGTGCTGGTCGAACGCGGGAGCCTGCCTGCGGCGATCACGACGGCCGACTGCGTCAGCCAGGACCAGCTGATCGACCTCCTGGCGGCCGCCGCCTCCGCGTGCGAGGGCCCGATCTTCGGCGCGGCCATCGCCGCGCCCGGCCCATGCCTCGACGGCGTGATCCAGCTGACCCATTCTCCCATGCGCCTGGAAGCCGAGGTGATCGCCGACCGGCTGGGCCTGGACCGCCTGCACCTGGTCAACAATTTCACGGCCCGGGCCCTGGCCGTGCCGCTGCTGGCGCCCGACGCGATGGAGCCGATCGGCGGCGGGATCCCGCATCGCGACGCGCCCGCCGCCGCCATCGGCCCTTCTGCGGCCGGCCTGGGCATGTCGATCCTCAACCCGGACGGGTTCGTCGGCTGGATGGCCGCCGCCGCCGAGGGCGGGCACGCCGACCTGGCCGCCGCCACGGACCGCGAAGCCGAGGTCATCCGGGTGCTGCGCGGCCTGCACGGTCACGTCTCGGCCGAGCACGTGCTGTCGGGCCAGGGCGTGCTCGACGTCGCCCTGGCCGTTTCGATCCTGGCCGGGAAGCCGGAGCGTCCCGGCGACCTGGGCGTCCTGCTGGCCGCCGCCCGGGCCGGCGACGCCCAGGCCCGCGAAGTCTTCGCCCTGGTCTCCGGATGGCTGGGCGCGGTCGCGGGCAACCTGGTCCTGACCGCCGGCGCGCGCAGCGGGATCTACGTCATCAGCGCCACGGTGCTGTCCTGGGGCGAGATGCTCGACCGCGCGCTGGTCCGTCAGCGCTTCGAAGCCAAGGGCCGGATGTCCGCCTATCTGCGCGACGTGCCGTTCTATCTGGTCAATGAGCCGAACTGCGGCCTGCTGGGCCTGACGGCCCTGTTCAACTAGAGCCCCGCAAGGCCTGTTCCCGTCACATCTGCCGGCAAGCCGCTGAAATCCCGACGTTAAATCTTTATGCCCCTCACCTTCTCAGACCGCCCGTATCCTTGGCCTCACCTCGTCGCATGGAAAGGGCGCATGGCCAGCGACCGATGCGGCGGCGGGGGGCGATCGAGCGGGAAGCTCCGTCGGCGGTCCTTCGGGACCAAACCTCGCGTCTCTGGAGCCGGTCGGGCCTGGAACACAAAAACGACGTGGCGCGAGGGCTGATTGAGCAACAGGCGGGCGGTGACGCGCTCGCGGTCCGGGACCGGGGTTCGTTGACCTGGCCCGCCCGCCGGAGGCTTCAAGGCGGCGAGGCCCTAACAGGGTTCAGCGCCGCGGGCTTCCGGATAACGACCGCGCGGAGCGATCGGCTTCGTCGAAACGGTACACAAACTCAAACACTCCGGACGATGTCCGGCGCTCCGCGTCCCTTTCCATCAGCTCAGCGGTGATCCGCGTGAGGACGAGAGATCGTGCCCGCGAAAGACCCCCTCAGTCGCTTCGCGACAGCTCCCCCAGAGGGGGAGCATCGACGCGGATCAGATCCTCCCCCTCTGGGGGAGGTGGCCCGAAGGCCGGAGGGGGCTCGCGGCGCATCAGAACTTGCATCCCGCCCAAAAACCCGCATCTAGGCCCAATGCGCCGCTTCAACGCCTCCGACCCGTCTTTCCCCGCCGCCTTCAAGGCGTTCCTCGACGAGCGCCGGGGCGCGCCCGAGAATGTCGACGCCGCCGCGCGCAACGTGCTGGACGCCGTGCAGGCCGATGGGCTGAAGGCCGTGCTCAGTTTCACCAGCCGCTTCGACGGCGTCGAACTGACCGAGGACACCATCCGCGTCACCGCCGACGAGATCGAGGCCGGCGCGGCCGAATGCTCGGCGGAGGTCCGCGAGGCGATCGCCTTCGCCGCCGCCCGTATCCGCGCCTTCCACACCCGCCAGCGGCCCGCCGACCAGAGCTGGATCGACGAGGCCGGCGTCCAGCTGGGCTGGCGCTGGACGCCGCTGGAGGCCGTCGGCGTCTACGTGCCCGGCGGCCGGGCGGCCTATCCCTCGACCGTGCTGATGAACGCGGTGCCGGCCCAGGTGGCCGGCGTCGACCGCATCGCCATGGTCACCCCGCCCGGCAAGCTGCAGCCCGCGGTGCTGGCCGCCGCCAAGGAAGCCGGGGTCAGCGAGATCTGGCGGATCGGCGGGGCCCAGGCCGTCGCCGCCCTGGCCTATGGCGCGGGGCCCATCCAACCGGTCGACAAGATCGTCGGCCCGGGCAACGCCTATGTCACCGCCGCCAAGCGCCGGCTCTACGGCGTGGTCGGCATCGACGCCCTGGCTGGCCCGTCCGAAATCGTCGTGGTCGCCGACGCCGCCAACGACCCTGACTGGATCGCCGCCGACCTGCTGAGCCAGGCCGAGCACGACCCGGCCGCCCAGTCGATCCTGATCACCGACGACGAGGCCTTCGCCCAGGCGGTTTCCGACGCCGTCGACGCGCGGCTCAAGACCTTGGCCACCGGCGTCGACGCCGCCGCCTCGTGGCGCGACCACGGCGCGATCATCCTTTGCCCGCTGGACGACAGCCCGCGCCTGGTCGACCTTCTGGCCCCCGAGCACGTCGAGTTCGCCATCGACGAGCCCGAGCGCCTGGCCGACCGCGTGCGCCACGCCGGCGCCATTTTCCTGGGCCGCCTGACGCCGGAAGCCATCGGCGACTACGTGGCCGGCTCCAACCACGTGCTGCCCACCAGCCGCGCGGCGCGCTTCCAGTCGGGCCTGTCGATCTACGACTTCCTCAAGCGGACCTCGATCGTGAAATGCGACGCGGCCTCGTTCGGGATCCTGGGGCCGCACACGGTCGCCTTGGCCGACGCGGAAGGTCTGCCCGCCCACGCGCTTTCCGCCGCGATCCGGTTGTCAACTCAGGGATAAGAGGCAAGTCTGCCGGCGATGTCCGATCCCAAGGCCACCCAGTTCCTGAAATCCATCCTCATCGACGAGGACAGCCTGGCGGCCGCCTCGCGCGACCAGGAGCAGGAACGGCAGGTGGCGATCTTCGACCTGCTGGACGGCAACTATTTCGAGCCGGTCGAGTCGCCGGGCGGCCCCTATGACCTGAAGCTGTCGCTGGTCGAGAATCGCCTGGCCTTCGACATCGTCGCCCCGAGCGGGCAGGAACGCCGACACTTGCTGTCCCTGTCGCCCTTCCGGGGGGTGATCAAGGACTACTTCATGATCTGCGACAGCTATTATTCAGCGATCCGCAATTCCTCGCCCCAGCAGATCGAGGCCTTGGACATGGGCCGTCGCGGCCTGCACAACGAGGGCTCGAACCTGCTGCGCGAACGGCTGGAGGGCAAGGTCAAGACCGACCTCGACACCGCCCGGCGGCTGTTCACCCTGATCTGCGCGCTGCACTGGCGGGGCTAGGCGGCGTGGCTTCGGAGCTCCCCGGCGCCGTCCTGTTCGCCTGCAACTACAACCGCGTGCGCTCGCCGATGGCCGAGGCGCTGTTCAAGCACTTCTACGGAACGCGGGCGTTCGTCGATTCGTGCGGACTGAAGCCCGACCCGTCGGACGAGGGCGTCGACCCCTTCGTGGCCGTGGTCATGGACGAAATGGGCCTGGACGTCAGCGGCCACCAGCCCAAGAGCTTCGCCCAGCTGGAGGACGACAGCTTCGACGTCGTCATTTCCCTGACCCCCGAGGCCCAGCACCGGGCCGTCGAGCTGGCCCGCGCCCGCGCCACGGACATCGAATACTGGCCGACTCACGACCCCACCCTTGCGGACGGCTCGCGAGACGCCATGTTGGCGGCCTATCGCGAGGTGCGTGACGCCTTGGCCACGGCGATTCGACAACGTTTCGGCGCGCCATCGACGTTCGGGGGGTGAATGCGCTATACACCCCGCCTCGCAGCCGCGATCCGCTCCCCGACTCAATCGTCGAGGGGGCCTTGTCGGCATGGCGTCACCCGTTTTGAGAGGCCTGATGGCTAAGGAAGAACTGCTCGAGTTTCCCGGTACGGTCAGCGAACTGCTGCCCAACGCGACCTTCCGCGTGAAGCTGGAGAACGATCACGAGATCATCGCCCACACCGCCGGCAAGATGCGCAAGAATCGCATCCGCGTGCTGGCCGGCGACAAGGTGCTCGTGGAAATGACGCCCTACGACCTGACCAAGGGCCGCATCACCTACCGCTTCAAGTAGGGCTGGCGATGGTCGTCCAGCGGACGCCGCTGGTTCTGGCCAGCGCGAGCCCCCGGCGCCTGGACCTGCTGGCGCAGGTCGGCGTCGCCCCGGATCGGGTCGATCCCGCCGACATCGATGAAACGCCGCTGCGCGACGAGACCCCGCGCCGCCACGCCTTGCGCCTGGCGGTCGAGAAGGCGAGGGCGGTCGCGCCGCGTTCGCCGGGCGCCATCGTCCTGGCCGCCGACACCGTCGTCGCCGTCGGTCGCCGCATCCTGCCCAAGGCCGAGACGCCCGAGCAGGCGGCCCGCTGCCTCAAGCTGCTGTCGGGCCGCAACCACAAGGTCCTGACCGGGATCGCCGCCATCGCTCCCGACGGCCGCGAGGCGTCGCGGCTGGTCGAGACCCGCGTGCAGTTCAAGCACCTGTCCGACGCCGAGCAGGCCGACTACCTGGCCGGCGGCGAATGGAACGGCAAGGCCGGCGGCTACGGGGTGCAAGGCGTGGCCGGCGGCTTCATCATCGACCTGCACGGCTCCTACACCAGCGTGGTCGGCCTGCCGCTGTACGAGACGCTGAACCTGCTGACCGGCCTGGGCTATCGAAAATGAGCGAACGGCGGGCCTACCTCTACAAGGGAATCGGCGAGACGGTCGGGGTCGTCACCCTGGACGGCCGGCCCGAGCGCCTGGTCGCCCAATGGGACGGCGACGATCCGCTGGACGCCGAGGGCGTCCGGGGCGTCGCCCGGGTCAAGACGATCGAGCGAGCCTTCAACGCCGCCTTCGTCGCCCTGCCGGGCGGCGCCGATCTTTTGCTGGCCCTCAAGCCCGACATGCCCAAGCTGGTCGAAGGCCAGGTGGTCGAGGTGGAAATTCGCAGTCCCTCGCGTCGCGACAAGTCGGCCGTGGCCCGCTACGTCGGTCCGGCCGAGGGCGAGCCGCGCGTGCTGGCTCACGCCCCGACCATCGATGAACTGCTGCGCCTGTGGGTCAAGTCCGGATCGCCGACCCAGGGCCTGGCCGCTCTGGAAGCGGTCGAGGCCGCCGAGGCTGAGGCCCTGGCCACGGTCTTCGCCCTGCCGGGCGGCGGCGACGTCAGCATTGAGGCGACCCGGGCCCTGGTGGCGGTCGACGTCGACCTCGGGGGGCGGGATGGCGATTCCAAGAGGGCGGCCCGCGCCGCCAACATGGCCGCCTTCGCGACGACTGCTCGGGTTCTGCGCCTCAAGGGCCTGGCCGGGCTGGTGGTCTTCGACCTGGTCGGTCGCGGCCACGATGGTCCGGCCCTGACCACGGCGGCTCGCAACGCCTTCGCCGTCGACAATCCGGGCGTGGGAATCGGTCCGATCAGCAAGTTCGGCGCTCTGGAGATGATCGTGCCGCGCCGCGCCAAGCCGATTCTCGACCGGCTGCTGGACGAATCGGGAGGGCTGTCGGCCCGCGCCGGGGCCCGGCGCCTGGTTCGGGCGTTCGAGCGCGAGGGCAGGGCGGCTCCCGGCGGCAAGCTGGCGGGCCGCTGCGGTCCCGCGGTCGCCGAGGCGTTCGCAGCGCTGGACGCCGCCCTGGCCGACACGATCGGCCGTCGCTTCACCCTGGCCGTCGCCGCCGACTGGCCCAACGACCGCCTGGAGGTCGCGTCCTCATGAGCGCCTGTCCGATCTGCAGGAAGCCGGCGATTCCCGAGTTCCGGCCCTTCTGCTCCAAGCGATGCGCCGACATCGACCTGAACCGGTGGCTGTCGGACCGCTACGTGGTGCCCGGGGCGGACGAGGACGAGGAAAACCCGCCGTCCACAGACTTCGGCCGGGAATAGTTGGCGATCGTTCAAGAGGGGCTGGACTTCGTTTTTAGCCTCCCCTATAGACGCGGCTCCCCGCCGTCGGGCGGGCGCCAGGGCGGTTTCGACCGCCTCTTAGGCCCAGGGCCTGGGTAGCTCAGTTGGTAGAGCAGCGGATTGAAAATCCGCGTGTCGGTGGTTCGAATCCGCCCCCAGGCACCACTTCCTTTTTTGCGCGTCGTCGGCCGACGCTTTCGCCATCCGGATTGTGCTGTCGACGCTGTCTCGAATGCGAAGGGCGGCCATCCTGCGGCGCCGCGAACTTGATCACTCGCGTTCGCCTGAGGGCAGGCGTGAAATTTTAGCTGAGTTCTAACCCGTGTGGAGCGAAGCGGCTCGCGGGCGTTCGAACGTCGCTGCGTCCTTGGTGTGGCGATCAGGCCTGCAGCGGAAACAGCGGGCCCGCTTGGGCTTGACGCGGCCATGCAGCAGGCGCTCCCGCGCCGGCCCGGCGAATTGGATCTCGTTCGTCCTGGAGGGAAGGCCGCGCCACCGTTTTGGATGAAGAAAGTCCAATCAGAGGCGAAAATCGTCACTTCGCCACGTCTGCGCGACGGGGAGCGCTCGTGCAAAGGTCAGATCTCCGTCAGACCTGTTCTCGGCTAGATTGAACTCCTGCTCAATGCGCGTTCCGATCGGGTGTGCCAGACCAATGTTTTGTAAGCATGCTGCGTTGCAACATCCCTATTCCCTATGGCGGAGAAAAACCGCCCTCAAATCCTGATTTCCTATTTGTGCGGCGCGGCAACGATGGTGGGCGTACGGCGGGGGCGGTAAATTTATGCCTCGTCGCACCCCTTGACGGTACGAAAAGGGGTTGCCAAAGGACCCCTGCCGCAATTCTAACATTGCGGTAAGATCGAAGCCTCCTCGGGGGCGGCGATCACACGCGCTTCGAAACGATCCTTCTTGAAGGGCATGAGCCCGACTTGGGGGGCGTAACGGGTCGAGCGCTGCGAAGCGGGTCTGCGGGACGTCCGAGCGATCGGCCTTCATGCAGGCTATTCAAGTTAGGGTGGAGACGCTCTCGCGCGACGACCCTCGGTCCAAACGTGCTAGACCAATCAGGAACTGGCGACAGATGCTCGACATTAAACGGAAAACCCCCCTCATCGCTCTCGTCGGCGCCATGGCGCTGATGGTGAGCGCCCCGGCTTTCGCTCAGGACGCTGCGGCTCCTGCGCCGGCCACCACCGAAGCTGCTGCTCCGGCCGCCGCCGCCCCGGCCCCCGCCGCTGCGCCTGCCGAAGAGCCGCTGGACGCTGGCGTCGCCGCGACCGAAAAGATGAAGTCCCACTCCCTGACCCCGATCGGCATGTTCCTGTCGGCCCAGGCGGTGGTTAAGGTCGTGATGATCGGCCTGATCCTGGCCTCGGTCTTCTCGTGGGTCCTGCTGATCACCAAGCTGTTCGAGTTCGGCGCCCTGAACAAGCAATCGGACAAGTTCCTGGAAGCCTTCCGCGGCGCTCGCTCGATCGCCGACATCGCCCGTATCGGCTCGTCGGAAGAATTCGAAGGCAACCCGATGGCCGACATGGCCGCCGCGGCGGCCCAAGAAGTCGAACTGTCGCGCCAAGCTGGCCTGGCCGTCGGCGGCGAACATCGTGACTCGACCCTGTCGCGCGCCACCTACGCCATCAACGCGGTGCAGGCCTCGCTGGCCAAGCGCCTGTCGGGCGGCATGGTGTTCCTGGCCTCGGTCGGTTCGGCCGGTCCGTTCATCGGTCTATTCGGCACCGTCTACGGGATCATGACCTCGTTCATCGGCATCGCGAACACCAACACGACCAACCTGGCCGTCGTCGCCCCCGGCATCGCCGAAGCGCTGCTCGCCACCGGCATCGGTCTGTTCGCCGCTATCCCGGCCGTTATCTTCTACAACTACTTCCAGACCCGCATCTCCGGCTACGGCACGCGCTCTGAAGGTTTCGTTGCTGAACTGATGAACGCCATCTCGCGTCAGCTCGACAAAGGGGCGTAAGACCGATGGCCGCCAAACTCTCAGGCGGTGGGGGCGACAGGTTTAACATCGACCAAAACAGCGAGATCAACGTCACGCCCTTCGTGGACGTCATGCTGGTCCTCCTGATCATCTTCATGGTGGCGGCTCCGCTCGCCTCCGTGTCGGTCGAAGTGAACCTGCCGCCGGCGGTCGCGAAACCGTCGCCGAGCCCGCCAAAGCCCGTCTATATCTCGATCAAGGCTTCGGGAAAGGTCTTCATTGGCGACGACCCCACTACGGTCGACGAGATGGGGGCGGACCTCACGAAGAGCATCGGTCGTCGCGATCCGACCAAGGAGCGCATCTACATCCGCGCCGACGAAAAGACGCGCTACGGAGCTTTCATGGAGGTGATGAACACCCTCCAGGACAACGGCTTCTACAGCGTGGCGCTCATCGGCAAGGATCAGAACAGCTAGGGGTGATGCATGGCTGAACAACAAGCGCCTGAGCATCGCCACTACGACCCGCTCACCTCTGATGGCCCGCGACGCAAGAAAGGCGGACTCGGCGCCTTCGGTATCGCGACCATCATCGTCGTCGGCTTGCACGCTGCTTTGTTCGCGTATCTGGCGAAGCAGAAGTTCGAAGCGGTGATGAAGGAGTATCACGACGACGCCGTGGACGTGGAGCTGCCTCCGCCGCCGCCGCCGCCGCCGCCGCCTCCTCCGCCCCCGCCGCCGCCGCCGACCAATGCTCCGCCGCCGCCTCCCGCGGTGGTGCAGCCTAGGCCGCCGATCGCGCCGCCGCCGGACGTGACTCCGCCGCCGCCGCTGCCGATCCCGCCCGTCAAGGAGCGGGTCGAGCAAACGGCTCCGCCGGTGATCTCGAACGTGCCGCCGGTACCTTCGAACCCGCCGGCTCGGGCTTCGGTGATCACCAAGCCGGACTGGGCCCGCAAGCCCACCGGCGAGGACATGGCCCGTTACTACCCCGACCGCGCACAGCGGATGGAAGTGGGCGGTCGCGCGACCCTGTCGTGCACCGTCACCGCCAAGGGGTCGCTGGAAGGCTGTTCGGTCGTGTCGGAAAATCCGGCGGACTACGGCTTCGGCGATGCCGCCCTGAAGCTGTCGCGGCTGTTCCGCATGAAGCCGAAGACGCTTGACGGCGCTCCGGTGGACGGCGGTCAGATCACGATCCCGATCGTCTTCACGGTTCCCCGTTAGGGGCCCGGACGACCGGTCAGGAAACGAGCGCCCCGGAGCTTTGCGGCTCCGGGGCGTTTTCGTGTGGAAGGGCTGTTTCGGTGCTTGATCCGGCCCGCGTGTCCGACTAAAGACACTGCCTCGCGATGAGCCGGCTTAGCTCAGTTGGTTAGAGCGCTAGATTGTGGATCTAGAGGTCCTCGGTTCGAGCCCGAGAGCTGGTACCATCGCAGGACGCTGTAAAGCCCCGGGTTCCGCCTGGGGCTTTTTCGTTGCGGGGCGGAGACTAGGCGTGACGCCCGTGCAGGGCGGCCCAGACGCGCCAGCCGATCAGGGCGATGGCGATCCAACCCGCCAGCAGGCCGGCCATCGGATGGGCCTGCCACCAGTACCGAATGCGGACGGCGGCCGCCCCCGAGGACAATTTCACGCCTACGCTCCCGACTAACGCGACTTTGCGCGCCTGCTCCCTGGTCTGGAGGCTGCGCTTGAACGGGCGCTTGCGAAATGCGGCACAGCGCCGCTACCGCGCCGCGTGGAAAAGTGGGCCCCGGTCTTCCGTGAGGGCGATGCGACAGCGAAAACCGGGATCTCGCCGCGCGATTCCCGTATCGCGAAGCTTGCTCTAGGGCGCGGCCGCGGCCGGCTCGTCGTCGACCATCGCCTTGACCAGGTCGACGACCCGCCGGCGCAGGCGGCGATCGTTCAGCCGTGGGAACAGCCCCGCCAGCTCCAAGCCCTCCGGCGTGGCCACGAACTGGGTCATGCGCTGGGCGAAGCCGTCGTCGAGGTCGTCCCGCCTGGTCTCGTCCAGGCCTTCGAAGAAATAGGACACCGGCGACTGCAGCAGCCGCGCGGCCTCGTAGAGTTTGGAGGCGCTGATGCGATTGGCGCCGCGCTCGTACTTCTGGATCTGCTGGAAGGTGATGCCCAGGGCCTCGGCAAGCTGGGTCTGGCTGAGACCCAGCACCTTTCGCCGAATCCGAAGCCGGGCGCCCACATAGAGATCGACGGGGTGGGCCATGTCGGAAGGGAGTTTGTCGGTCATCCGCGTCACGTTCCTCCCAGCGACCGCGCGCCCGCCCTCTATTCGAAAGCGTGTGGTCCAGCTTGGTTAACGCAGAATAGACCCATGCCGCCGCCTTAGTCACGCGTCTGACACATCCGTTGAGCCCGCAAAATGGGCCGGCGGGCTTGACGTTTGGCGCGAGCAAGGGTGTTTGCCGCCCATGGAGACCAAGCTGCGCGTGCGGGTGGCGGTGGCCGGCGCCGGCGCGATCGGATCGGCCGTGGCGCTGACCCTGGTGCGCGCCGGGTTCGACGTCACGCTTTTCGACCCCAATTCCCCCGGCGACAATGCGTCCGGCGTGGCGGCCGGCATGCTGGCGCCGCTCGCCGAGGCGGTGTTCGATCCCGTCTCGACCCCGCACCTGGCCCTGCTGAGGCGGGCCCGCGACCGCTGGCCGGCCTTTACGGCGGGGCTGGACCTGCCGATCCTGCGGGACGGCCTGAGGGTCGAGGGCGAGGCGGCCTGGCTGGCCGGTATCGCCGCCCGCCTTGAGGCCCTGGGCGCGCCGTTCCAGCGGCTAGACGGCGCCCTGGTGGACGCCGAGGACTGGCGGGTCGAGGCGCGGCCGGCCCTGGCGGCCCTGCGAATCGGTTTCGAGGCCCTGGGCGGACGCTTTGCGGCCCGCGCCTTAGCGGCCGACGACCTGCCGGCCTTTTCGGCCGTCGTTCTGGCGACCGGCGCGGGCGACGCCGGCGGCTTGGCCCCGGAACTGGCGGCGCTGACCCCGATCAAGGGCCAGATCCTGCGCGCCGACCGCGGACCTTCGAGCGGGCCGGTGATCCGGGGCGAGGGGGTCTATGTCTGCCCCGGCGATCGGCCGGCGATCGGCGCGACCATGGAGGCGGGCCGGGCCGACCTGGCGGTTGATCCCTCGGCGACGGCGGCCCTGCGCGCGGCGGCGATCCGCCTGCGTCCGGAACTGGCCGAGGCGCGGATGACCACCGAGGTGGGCGTGCGGGCCGCCACGCCCGATGGCCTGCCCCTGGTGGGCTGGAGCGCGACGCCGGGCGTGATGCTGGCGGTCGGCGCCCGCCGTAACGGCTGGCTGCTGGCCCCGCTTGTGGCCGATCTGGTCGCGGCGTATCTGAAGGGTGATCACCCAGGTTCGGACGCCACGTCGCTGGACGCGCGGCGCTTCTCGAGGACCTGAGCCGCGACGACAAGAACCATAACCAGCAGGGCAGGGGCGAATGGGCGGATTTGGGTTGACCGAGGACCAGGAAGCCATCCGCGACGGCGTCGCCAAGCTGTGCGCCGACTTCGACGACGACTATTGGCGCCGCACCGACGAGACCGGGATCTTCCCCGAGGAATTCGTGGCCGCCATCGCCCAGGGCGGCTGGCTGGGCGTGGCCATGCCCGAGAGCGTCGGCGGGGCGGGGCTGGGCCTGACCGAGGCGGCGATCATGATGCAGGCCGTGGCCCAGTCGGGCGCGGGCTTTTCGGGCGCCAGCGCCATCCACCTGAACATCTTCGGCCCGATGCCGATCGTGAAGTTCGGCACCGACGAGCAGCGCCGGGAGCACCTGCCGCGGCTGATCTCGGGCCAGGACAAGATGTGCTTTGCGGTGACCGAGCCCAATTCGGGCCTGGACACCGCCAGCCTGGAAACCCGAGCCGAGAAGGTCGAGGGCGGCTATCGCCTGAACGGCCGCAAGATCTGGACCACCGGCGCCCAGCGCGCCAACAAGATCCTGATCATCGCCCGGACCACGCCTAAGGACCAGTGCGCCAAGCCGACCCAGGGCCTTTCCCTGTTCTATACCGACCGCGAGAAGATCGAGGCCAAGCCGATCCCCAAGATGGGGCGCAAGGCGGTCGAGTGTAATATGCTGTTCATCGAGGACCTGTTCGTGCCGGCCGACGACCTGGTCGGCGAGGCGGGCAAGGGCTTTTCCTACCTGCTGCACGGCCTGAACCCCGAACGGGTGCTGTTCGCGGTCGAGGCCATCGGCCTGGGGCGTGCGGCCCTGGCCAAGGCGACGACCTACGCTCGCGAGCGCGTGGTGTTCGGTCGGCCGATCGGCCAGAACCAGGGTGTCGCCCACCCCCTGGCCAGGTCCTGGGCCGAGCTGGAGGCCGCCAACCTGCTGGCCTTCAAGGCCGCCGCCCTCTACGACGCCGGCCAGGACTGCGGGGCCGAGGCCAACGCCGCCAAGTACCTGGGCGCCGAGGCGGGCTTCACCGCCTGCGAGAGCTCGGTCCTGGCCCATGGCGGCATGGGGTACGCCAAGGAATACGACGTCGAGCGCTATTTCCGCGAGGCGATGATCGCCCGGATCGCGCCGGTCAGCCGCGAGATGATCCTGAACTTCATCGCCGAACGGGTGCTGGGGTTGCCGAAGAGCTATTGAGGAGGCCTTTCTTTCGGGAAATGAGGCGCCCACTTGCCCCCTACGGACCGCTTCGCGGTCGTCTTCCCCCAGAGGGGGAAGAGCGCTCCGGTGCGAAGGCTCCGCCCCCTTTGGGGGCGGACAGACCGCGAAGCGGTCAGGTGGGGGCAAGTGTTGGCCGCCTCACGCGATCTCTCGCTGAAGGTATGGAAAGGGACGCGGAGCGCCGGACATCGTCCGGAGNCCGCGAAGCGGTCAGGTGGGGGCAAGTGTTGGCCGCCTCACGCGATCTCTCGCTGAAGGTATGGAAAGGGACGCGGAGCGCCGGACATCGTCCGGAGTGTTTGAGTAGTAACCGTTTTCGACGAAGCCCGATCGCTCCGCGCGGTCGTTGTCCGGAAGCGCAGCGGCGCTGAGCCCTGTTGGGGCCTCGCCGCCTTGAAGCCTCCGACGGGCGGGCCAGGTCAACGAACCCCGGTCCCGGACCGCGAGCGCGTCACCGCCAGCCCTCGCGCCACGTCGTTTTTGTGTTCCAGGCCCGACCGGCTCCAGAGACGCGAAGTTTGGTCCAAAAGGACCGCCGACGGAGCTTCCCGCTCGATCGCCCCCCGCCGCCGCATCGGTCGCTGGCCATGCGCCCTTTCCCTGCGTCGAGGTGGGTACAGGATAAGGGCGATCTGGAAGGGTGAGGATAAGTTAGGTCGAGAAAGTTCAAGATGTTGATTTTACTTATGTTCGTCGCGGATACCCAGAGGATAAGCGCACGACTGGGGACACGCCGCAAGGGCATGTCCCCGCGCGGGAGACGGGGACAGGCACGCACGGCAAGACCTCCTCAGGCCTGACGAAGCCTTGGAGTGCGTGCCTGTCCCCAAAGTCATCCGCAGCGCTGGCTCGTCCGTCCCCAAGAGCGGGTTCAAGGCCGGACACAACAGATCAAGGAGGGGACACGCACTCACGCAAACGCCCTGCACGCCGACCAACGCCTTGCCGTGAGTGCGCGTCCCCGACAGGCCCGCTGAACTAGTCGAGCTTCACCAGAGGGCAGTTGAGCCAGACATTGGAGTTGGCCTTGTAGGCTTTCATCGAGGTGAAGCCGTAGGCGCTCCACGATGTCGTGTCGCTCGGGTCGACCGCCTTTTCCAGGATCACAACTTTGTAGAGGCAGCTCTTGGGAGCGCCGACACGTTGATAGATCCATTGGGTGGGTCTTCCAGCTCAGTCGCTTGGGCGTGATCTTCAGCAGTCCGCTGCAGGCGCGTCCGGCGCCCTCGAAAACGCCTAGCTGGACGCGTGGCTCGACCGGCGGCGAAACGGCTGCTCGCGGCCGCGCGGGCTGGTCGGGCGCTCTGTCGCGCGCCGCGGCGGGCGCGCACAGCAGCAGGGCGAGCAGAAGGAAGCGGGGCGAGGGCTTCATGATCAAGCCTGCGTGATCCACGCGAAGTTCGTGGGAAATCGGCGTTTCCGGCATCTCCGGCCGCCCACCGTCGAGCTAGGCCGCTTTCACCAGGTAGCACTTGAGCTGCTCGAACTTGGCGTCGGCCTTGTAGGCTTTTACGGAGGTGAAGCCAGAGACGTTCTACGCCCAGTCGTCTGTATCGACCGCCTTTTCCAGCACCACCACCTTATAGAGGCAGCTCTTGGGGGCGCCGACGCGTTGATAGGCCCATCGGGTGACGCTGCCCTCCTGGCGACGCTCCGCCAGGGTGTAGGCTGTGGGTGGGCAGGGATTGAACGGAGGGCTCCAACTCAGCCGCCTGGGGGTGATCTTCAACAGTCCGCTGCAAGCGCGTCCGGTGCCCTCGAAGACACCTAGTTGGACGCGCGGCTCGCCTGATGGCGAACCGGTGGCCGGCGTCTGCGCGGGCTTGTTGGGCGCTCTGGCGAGAGCCGCGGGGGGCGCGCACAGCAGAAGCGCGAGGAGGAGGAGACGGAGTGAGGGCTTCATGGTGAGGCCTGTGAGATCCAGGTGAAAGCTCTGGGGGCGGCGTCTCGAGCCCTCGTCGCCGAACTAATCCAGCTTCACCAGATAGCAACTGAGACGGATATCAGAGCTGGCCTTGTAGGCCTGCATCGAGGTGAAGCCAGTGACGTTCCACGCGATCGAGCTGTCTGGGCTGACCACTTTCTTCAGCACAACCAACTTGTAGAAGCAGCTCTTGGGGGCGCCGACGCGCCGATAGACCCATCGGGTGGTCCCGTCCTCCTGGCGACGCTCCGCCAGGGTGAAGGCCAAGGTGGGGCAGGAACTAAAGGGGGTCTTCCAGCTCAGCCGCTTGGGCGTGATCTTCAGCAGTCCGCTGCAGGCGCGTCCGGTGCCCTCGAAGACGCCGAGTTGAAGGCGGGGCTCGCTCGGCGGTGCAGCGGCGGCCGGCGCGGGCTTGTCGGGCGCCCCGGCGCGCGCCGCGGCGGGTGCGTACAGCAGCAGGGTGAGCAGGAAGAGGCGGAGTGAGGGGTTCATTTGATCTTCCCCAGACAATAGGCAAGCTTTTCGGCGTAACGCTTGTCGCCAGAGTTGTAGAGCCTGGCTACCGTGGTATTATCGAGCGACTTGAAGCCGGTGATTGTCTTCATCATCTTGGCTTTTCGAATCTTGACGGTCTGGCCGATCTTCAGGGTGTGGAGGCCCGGATTCAGCCAATACAACTCGCCGAGCGTCGAGCCGTTCTGCCTGGCGATGCGATCGAGGCTGTCGCCGGGAACGACCTTGTAGTCATGGACCGGGTCTGTGAGATCCTCGACATTGACGTAATCGTAGTTGGCGGCCTTCATTAGCAAATAGCCGACGCCCGCCTGGATGTTCTTCACGGGGTCGGTGCGGACGTTCTGGAACGTCAAGCTGCTGGCGATGTCGCTAGGCATGATCAAATCGCCGCCCTCCTTGCCGCCCAGCAGGGCTGCAAGGCCTGGGTCGCTCACGTCGCCGATCTGCATGGGCTGGGTCGCCCAGGAATCAGAGGGGGCGCCAGTCTCGGTCCACACCATCGCCTTGACCAGTTTCCAGTCCAGAGCCGTGAAGCCCGGGGCTGATTTCAGGTGCGTGTTGTACTTATCGACCGTGCTTTTGATGACTGCGTCGTAGCTGTGCCAAGCTGGATTCTTGCCCGATGTGTCAATCGTGTCCTTCCACTTCTCGAAGGGGGTCTTCGGGGGCAACGGCATGCGACGCTCACGGGTAGCGGACAGGGCGGGCGAAGCGCGCCCAGGTAGAGCAGCTTGGGCTGGAATCCGATTTTCGTCCAGGCGCGCGGCGGCGCCTGGCGCAGCGCCCATACGAAAAATCCCGGAGCGGCCTTTCGGGCCGTCCGGGATTTTCGGTCCGCGGTGGGTTGCGGGCTAGATGTAGCGGCGCAGCGAGCGGGCCAGTTCGGTCGGGCCCGACTTCTTCTTGGTCTGCTGGGGCTGGTAGGCGACCCGGGCGTGCTCGTTGCAGTACGGGCCGTCCGACGAGCGTCGGCCGCAGAAGGTGAAGCCGTCGGTCGACGGGTCGCCGATCGGCCACTTGCACATGTGGGCGCCCAGGGTCAGCACGGTGGCCGAGCCCGGCTCCTCGGCGCGGAAGGCCGGGACCGACGGCTGCTGGGCCACGGCCGGCAGCGGCGCCGGCTCGGCGGCGATCACCCGGCGCGGCGCCGAGGGCATCGCCGTGGCGGCCGGGCGCGCCGGACGCGGGGCCTTGAAGGCCGGGCGCGCCGGTTGCGACGGCGCGGCGCGGCCCGACAGGCCCAGGCGGTGCACCTTGCCGATCACGGCGTTGCGCGTGACGCCGCCCAGCTGTTTGGCGATCTGACTGGCGGACAGGCCGTCCAGCCAGAGCTTCTTCAAGGTGGTGACCCGTTCGTCAGTCCAGCTCATGACCCATCTCCGCCTAAAAAAGAGTCCGAAACGGGTTTCCCCGACTCGCCCCGGCCTCTACATCTGGTGTACGGACGGCCCCGCCGGCCGCTCGCCTACCAGATAGTGTAAAGAATACGTTAAAACACACAATAGGCGCCATCCGGTCTGTCCACAGAAACAACATATTGATTCCGTCGGCGCGCCGCTTGCGCCGGGCCCGCCTCGGGCGCACATGCCAGGGGCTTGGCTGATCGAGGGTCCTGGCGGCGCCAGGCCCTCGGGCCGTTCGATCGAGACCTCCAGGACCGCAAGCCCATGAAAGACGTGACGGCCTCCGTCATCCCCCCGCAGCCGCGCGACTATCACGGCTGGAACTGGAGCGGGTTCTTCACCCTCTACCAGCGCGAGATCCGCCGCTTCTGGAAGGTGGGCACCCAGACGGTCGCCGCCCCGGTGGTGACGACCCTGCTCTACATGCTGGTGTTCGTGGTGGCGGTGGGCGGCAGCCGGCCGGCGGTCGGGGGCGTGACCTTCGGCCATTTCGTGGCCCCGGGCCTGATCATGATGGCCATCCTCAACAACGCCTTCGCCAATTCATCCTCGTCGCTGATCCAGGCCAAGATGATGGGCCTGACGCCGGACTTCCTGACGCCGCCGCTGTCACCGCTGGAGCAGGTGGCGGCGTTCGGCCTGGGCGCGGCGACGCGCGGCATCGTCGTGGGGACGGTCACCGCCCTGGTGATCGGCGTGCTGCCCGGCGCGGGCCTGCAGGTCAGCCACCTGTGGGCGATCCTCTATTTCGCGGTCGGCGCCTCGGTCATCCTGGGCCTGGCCGGCGTGCTGGCCGGCCTGTGGGCCGAGAAGTTCGACCAGCTGGCGGCGGTGACCAATTTCGTGATCATGCCGATGACCTTCCTGTCGGGCACCTTCTACCTGGTCGACCGCCTGCCCGAGCCGTTCCGCTCGGCCAGCCACTTCAATCCGTTCTTCTACCTGATCGACGGCTTCCGCTACGGCTTCATCGGCCACGCCGACGGCTCGGTGGCGATCGGGGCGGTGGTGACCGCGGCCCTGTCGGTGGGGCTGTTCCTCTGGTGCTGGTGGCTTTTCCGGACCGGATACCGGCTGAAGAGCTAGATTTCGCCGTTGAGCGCCGGTGTGACCGCAAACACTGTGGCGCAGCCGTCCCTGACACTCAAAATTCACCCGGGCTTTGTTGACAGGGCGCGGATACGCGCCGACAACGCTGGGCCTTCCGGTCCCCGTGCTTTCGAGCACGGGGGCTTCTTTCCTTTTTGGGAGGCCGTCTTGAGCACGTCGACGTCGTCTAACCCCGCGCAACACCACATCATGGGCGTCTATAACCGCGCCCCGCTGGCGTTCGAGCGAGGCCGAGGCGCGCGCCTGTTCTCGACCACCGGCGAGGAATACCTGGACTGCGTGGCCGGCATCGCCACCTGCGGCCTGGGCCACGCCCACCCGGTGCTGGTCGACGCGCTGAAGACCCAGGGCGAGAAGCTCTGGCACGTCTCCAACATCTACACGATCCCCGAGCAGGAAGTGCTGGCCGACAAGCTGTGCGCGGCCACCTTCGCCGACGTGGTGTTCTTCACCAATTCGGGCACCGAGGCGATCGAGTGCGCCCTGAAGGCCGCGCGCCGCTACCACGTGGTCAACGGCCAGCCCGAGCGGGTCGACATCATCGGTTTCGACGGCTCGTTCCACGGCCGCTCGTACGCGGCGGTCAACGCCTCGGGCAACGCCGGCTACCTGGACGGCTTCGGGCCGCGCCTGCCGGGCTATGTCCAGCTGCCGTTCGGCGACTGGGACGCCCTGAAGGCGGCCATCGGCCCGACCACGGCCGGGGTGATCATCGAGCCGGTGCAGGGCGAGGGCGGGGCGCGGGCCCTGACCGACGCCCAGCTCAACGAACTGCGCCAGATCACCCGCGACGCGGGCGTCCTGCTGATCTTCGACGAGGTCCAGAGCGGCATGGGCCGGACCGGCAAGCTGTTCGCCCACGAATGGGCCAGCGACGCCGCGCCGGACATCATGGCGGTGGCCAAGGCCCTGGGCGGCGGCTTCCCGGTCGGCGCCTGCCTGGCGTCCACCGAGGGCGCGCGCGGCATGACGCCGGGCGTCCACGGCTCGACCTACGGCGGCAACCCGCTGGCCATGGCCGTGGGCAAGGCGGCGTTCGACGCGATCAACACGCCGGAGATCCTGGACAACGTGAAGACCGTCGCCGGCTTCTTCACCCAGCAGTTGGAAGGCCTCAAGGACCGCTTCCCGGACGTCATTGTCGACGTCCGCGGCAAGGGCCTGCTGATCGGCGTCAAGCTGATCCCCAACAATCGCGAGTTCATGGTCCTGGCCCGCGACCAGAAGCTGCTGATCGCCGGCGGTGGCGACAACTGCGTGCGCCTGCTGCCGCCGCTGAACCTGACGGTCGAGGAAGCGTCCGAGGCCATCGCCAAGCTCGAAAAGGCCTGCGAGGCCGCCCGGGCCAAAGCCGCCGCCTAAACACGGCCGCGACCGATCAAACCGCTCGTTCCGGCAAGGCCGGGGCGGGCGGGCAGGGGGATTTGCAATGACCGAACCCAGGCACTTCATCGACCTGTGGAAGCTGGACGGCCCGACGTTGCGGCTGATGCTGGAGGACGCCAAGGCCCGCAAGGCCGCCCGCGCCGGCTGGTCCAAGGGGCGCGTCGACGCCGACGCCCCGGCCGCCGACCGCGTGCTGGCGATGATCTTCCAGAAGAACTCGACCCGCACCCGGTTCTCGTTCGACGCGGCGATCCGGCAGCTGGGCGGCAGCGGCATCATCTCGACGTCCAACGACATGCAGCTGGGCCGCGGCGAGACCATCGAGGACACCGCCAAGGTGCTGTCGCGGATGGTCGACGCGGTGATGATCCGCGCCAACAGCCACGCCGACGTCGAGCGCTTCGCCCAGGTCTCGACCGTGCCGGTGATCAACGGCCTGACCGACAAGAGCCACCCGTGCCAGATCATGGCCGACCTCCTGACGATCGAGGAGCATCGCGGCGACGTCGGCGGCAAGACCATCGCCTGGGTCGGCGACGGCAACAATGTCTGCTCCAGCTTCATCCACGCCGCGCCGCTGCTGGGCTTCAAGCTGAACATCGCCTGCCCGGCGGTCTACCATCCCGACCTGGTCGACCTTGCCCGCGCCCAGGAGCGCCAGGGCCAGATCGTCATGACCGACGACCCGCGCGAGGCCGTGCGCGGCGCCGACGTGGTCGTGGCCGACACCTGGGTGTCGATGGGCGACACCGACCATGACGAGCGCCTGGCGGCCCTGGAGCCTTACCAGGTCGACGACGCCCTGATGGACCTGTCGGCCCCCGACGGCGTCTTCCTGCACTGCCTGCCGGCCCATCGCGGCGAGGAAGTCACCGACAGCGTGCTGGACGGCCCGCGCTCACTGGCCTGGGACGAGGCGGAGAACCGCATCCACGCCCAGAAGTCGGTACTGGCCTGGTGCTTCGGGGCGATCGGTTGACGCCCTGCGTCCTTCGAGGCTCGCCTGCGGCTCGCACCTCAGGATGAGGAATTCAGAGCAACTGAGTTCCTCTTCCTGAGGCGCCCACGCAGCGGGCCTCGCAGGACGCAGGGCGCAAAAGGATCCAGTCGATGGCCAAGATCGAGTTCAACAAGCAGAAGCGCGACGCCTTGCTCGACAAGCTGACGCGCTACCTGGACCGCGAGCTCGACTGCGAGGCCAGTCCGCTGCAGGCCGGGTTCCTGCTGGATTTCATCTCCGAGCAGATGGGGCCGTACTACTACAATCAGGGTGTCCAGGACGCCCAGCAGCTGTTCCGCGACAAGCTGGAAGACGCGGTCTACGAGATCGAGAAGCCGTTCGTGGATTAGGCGGGAACACTTGCCCCCACCTGACCGCTGCGCGGTCTGTCCGCCCCTACAGGGAGCGGAGCCTCGCGTTTTAACTCTTCCTCCTTTGGGGGAAGACGGTCGCGAAGCGACCCGTAGGGGGCAAGTGCGCCAATGCACCCCCTCGCAATTTCCGCCGAACCGCCTATCTAGCCTCCCCATGACCGACATCGCCGCCCAAACCGCCCTCGGGGACGCTCCCGACGACCTCGTTTCCGCCTTCCAGATCGAAGGCCTGCCCGTGCGCGGCCGGGCCGTGCGCCTGGGCGCGGCGGTCGACGAGGTGCTGACCCGCCACGACTATCCCGAGCCTGTCGCCAACCTGCTGGGCGAGGCCTGCGCCCTGGCCGCCCTGGTCGGCTCGAGCCTGAAGTTCGAGGGCCGGCTGATCGTCCAGGCGCAAGGGGACGGTCCGGTGCGCTATGTCGTGGTCGACTATGACACCAGCGGCGCCCTGCGCGGCTACTGCCGGTTCGACCCGGAAGAGGTGGCGGCGGTCTCGGAAGGCTTCGCCCGGCCGGGCGCCAAGACCCTGCTGGGCGGCGGCACCTTCGTGATGACCGTCGACCAGGGTCCGGACATGGACCGTTACCAAGGCATCACCCCGATCGAGGGCGAGACCCTGGCCCTGTGCGCCGAGCAGTACTTCGCCCAGTCCGAGCAGACCCCGACCCGGGTGCGTCTGGCCGTCGGCCAGGCCGACAGCGGTGAGGGCCTGAAGTGGCGGGCCGGCGGCATCCTGATCCAGGCCATCGCCGGCGACGAGAGCCGGGGCGAGACCCAGGAAGCCTGGACCCACGTCCAGGCCCTGTTCGAGACCACCGGCGAGGACGAACTGATCGACCCCACCGTGCCGACCACCACCCTGCTGTGGCGGCTGTTCAACGAGGACGGCGTGCGCCTGCTGGAGGAGAAGCCGCTGCGCGCCTTCTGCCGCTGCTCGGAGGACCGCATCGGCGCGGTGCTGGGCTCGTTCACCGCCGAGGAGGTGGCCGAGATGGTCGAGCCCGACGGCAAGATCCACGTGACCTGCGAATACTGCTCGCGGGTCTACGCGCTGGAGCCGACGGCGGCGGGCTAAGGGGCGCGTACGGCCTGCTGCAAGCCGTCGGGTTGGTTCGGCCTTGCCCTTCCGGTTCAGGCGGCGCCCAGGTGCGCGCGGAACTGCTCCTCGATCCGCTCGAACAGCGCCGAGCGCGAAGCGGCCGGGTCTTCGTCGCCGGCGCAGGCGAACCAGATCGCCGCCAGCAGGCGAGCCAACACACTGGCGTGCAGCACGAGGTCCGGGCCGGAGAAGCCAAAGACCCGGCCCAGGCTGTCGCGCAAGGTGCCGCCATACGAGAAGCGGATCACAGCCCCAGCCGCCGCAAGGTCCTTTCGACGGACTGCGGCGAGGAACAGGCGCCGGCGACGGAGCACGGCGGGCGATGGAAGGTCAGAGGTGACGTGCAGGCGTAACGCCGCGAACAGAGCCTGCGCCGTCCGGGCTTCGTCGAGCGACGGGCCGGCGTCGTCCCGGGCGGCGGCGTCTTCGGTCATCGCCTGCACCTGGCCGCGGATGGCGCCGGCGACGAGATCCTCGATCGAACGGAAATGGTGGGTCACCGAGCCGGTGGTGACACCGGCGCGAGCGGCCACGGCGCGATGGGTCAGGCCCGCCAGGCCCTTGTCCTCGACGACCTTCGCGGCCGCCTTGGCGATGCGCATGGCGGCCGGCGGCACCGAGCCGTGGGGGCGCGTCCCGGCCAGGCGCTCGGCCTGCACCATCGCCTCGCGCGACGGGCGGGGACGGGCGCCCAGCCAGATCGTCGCCAAGTGATCGACCATCTCGGCCAGTCCGGCGCTCTCCAACGCCGGCGACCAGGCCGAGAGATTGTACAGCGCCTCGTGTTCGAAGAAGGCGTGCAGGACGCGGCCGTCCACCGCCGGGAGGCCGCAGCGTGCGGCGGCGTCGATCCAGAAGTCCCGCCACAGACGGGTCCAGGCGGCCGCCGGGCCATGGCCCGGATCGGCGGCGACGGTCTCCTGATAGATCAGGGCCAGGCGACGGCCGTCGCCGGCCCAGGCGCCGAGCAGGTGGAACAGGGCCCAGGCCAGGCCGTCCGGCGAGGCGGGCAGGGCGGCGAGGGTGTGCGAGCAATCCTGCAACCAGGCGCGAGTCTCCTCGACGCCTTGCTCGAAAACCGTCAGTAACAATCGTTCTATATTGCCGAAGTTGTAGTTGATCGCGCTGGGCGCCGTGCCCGCGCTGGCGGCGATGGCGCGCGCCGAGGCGGCGCTGATTCCGCCATCGGCGATCAGCTGTCCCGCCGCCATGACGAGGCGTTGACGGGTGTCGTCGTGAGACCCCGGGGCCCGCGCGGACGCAAAGGCGGCGGAAAGGGGCAAGGCGGGCGGACGGGCGACCATGGCGCATATTCCCCGCCCGCATCCAGATCGCAAGGCTGTCCTTGGATCCGCGACGACCTTCGCGGAACTGAAACATAACATTCGTTCTGAGGTCACGGATAAAGCTTAGACGCGCCCCGAGCCCGGCGGTCCGCCGGGAAAACTTGGGGGACACAGATGAAGCGGAACTTCGAGATGGCGGCGCGGCGCGCCGGCCTGTTGACGGGCGTGGCGGCCTTGGCCCTCTGCGGCGCGGCCCGCGCCGCGGACGCTCCGCCGCCGGCCGCTCCCGCCGCCGCCGCCGCCGCCGAAGGCGCGGTGGGCCTGGAGCAGGTCGTCGTCACCGCCCAGAAGCGCAAGACGGATCTTCAGGACACCCCGATCGCCATCTCGGCCATGGACAGCGAAGCCCTGAAGGCCCGCCACGTGCAGTCGATCGAGGACCTGGGCGACGGCGCGATCCCGTCGCTGCGAGTGGCCCCGTTCTTCGCCCGCAAGTCGGCCCTGACGATCGGCATGCGCGGCATCGGCGCCCTGGGCGACGCCAACCAGCCGGCCCGCGACCAGGCTGTCGGCGTCTATGTCAACGGCGTCTATCTGGGCCGGGCCCAGGGCCTGGGCTCGGCGCTCTACGACGTCGAGCGCATCGAGGTGTTGAAGGGGCCGCAGGGCACGCTGTTTGGCCGCAACACCGAGGGGGGCGCGGTCAGCATCGTCACCAAGGCGCCGACGGGTGTCTTCGGCATGAACACCACGGTCGGCTACGGCGACTACAACGCCTACAAGGCCGAGACCCATCTGGATCTGCCGGCGTTCCATGGCGTCAGCGTCAAGATCGACGCCCTGCTCAGCAAGCGTGGCGGCACGACCACCAACCCGACCACTTCGGGCCAGCCGGACTTCAACAGCTACGACAAGCGCGGCGTGAACCTGGAAGCGGCGTGGAAGCCCAGCGACCACTTCAACGCCGACTACGCCTTCGACGTCTCGTACGACGGCTCGACGCCCTACTATGTGCAGCTGGAGAAGAAGGGTTCGCTGGCGCTGGCGCCCTTGACGCCGCTCCAGCCCGACCGCGCCAAGCGCGCCAATGTCGGCGTGCCGCTGCAGATGAGCGAGGGCGACACGCGCGGCCATCGCCTGAACCTGACCTGGACCCTGGCCGACGATCTGGAGCTGAAGTCCATCAGCTCGTACCGCAAGCTGACCCAGACCCAGTTCGACAACGGCGCCGTGGCCCTGTCCGTGTTCGCGCCGAACGGGCCGTTCGCCCGCTACAGCGTGGCCCGCGTCTGGCAGGACCAGGACAGCCAGGAACTGCAACTGGTCGGCAAGACCGAGCGCCTCGACTACGTGGCCGGCGTCTTCTATTTCCGCGAGAAGGTCAGCGACAACGCCCAGACCCCCAACTCGCTGCAATGGAACGCCACGGGCACGGGCTACACCCAGCTTTCGATCGACTTCAACACCGTTCCGAAGGATCGCGCCAGCCGGGTGACCACGACCAGCTACGGCGCCTTCGGCCAGGCGTCCTGGACGCCGCCGGTTCTGGACGACAGGGCCCATGTCACAGTCGGCGGCCGCATCACCCGCGACGCCAAGAAGGGCTCGCTGGACGTGGTCAACGGCGCCTTGCCCAGCTACGTCGACGCCAACAAGAACACGGTCGTCGGCGCGATCCCCTTGGACGAGTCCTGGAGCCACTTCGACCCGCTGGTCAGCGTCGCCTACGAACTGACGCCGGAGATCAACCTCTATGGCCGCTGGAGCACGGGCTACAAGGCCGGCGGCGCCAACTCGCGTTCGCTGACCTATCGCGCCTTCGATCCCGAGAAGGTCAAGATGTTCGAGGTCGGGACCAAGACCGAGTTCTGGGACCACCGCGTACGCCTGAACGTCGCGGCGTTCACCGGCGACATCAAGGACGCCCAGGTCGACTTCAACGTCATCATCGTGGGCAACAACCGCGGCACCCTGGAAACCACCAACGCCGCCTCGGGCAAGACCAAGGGCTTGGAGCTCGACTTCGCCCTGCTCCCGATGGAGGGCCTGACCCTGTCGGGCGCCTACGCCTACACCGACGTCAAGCTGTCGAAGGCCTTCAACCCGTTCACCAACGCCCAGTCGACCATCTATCCGCTGTACAGCCCCAGGAACGCCGGCAGCGTCGCGGTCGACTATGTCCACCCGGCCCTGGGCGCGACGTTCAAGGCGCACCTGGACGCCAACTTCGCCGACAGCCAGTTCACCAGCACCACCGACCCGACGCGGAGCGACAAGTCGTTCACGGTGAACGGCCGCCTGGCCCTGGCCGACATCAGGCTGGGTGACGGGGCGCCGGATCTGCAGCTGTCGGTCTGGTCGCGCAACCTGACCAATGAGTCCTACGCCTTCCTGCGCAACACCAACGCCGCCCTGGGCAGGTACGCGATCTACAACGAGCCGCGCACCTTCGGCGTCGAAGCCAACGTGAAATTCTAGAGCGATGGGAGACCTGAAGATGGATCGACGTCTTTTCCTCACGGGCGCCGGCGCCCTGGCGCTGGCGCCCGCCGCCCGCGCCGCGACTGGGCTGGACGCCAAGGCCGCCCGCACCGCGCCCGGGACCGTTCGCCTGGGCTGGACCGGCGCCCGGGCTGTTTCGGTCTTCGTCTCGGCGGATCCGGGCGCGACCAAGGCCGCCATGCGTCCGCTGGTTGCGGCATCGGGCGCGACGGCGGATCTGGCCGCGCCGGTTTCGCCCCGCCCGTACTTCCTGGTCACGGCGGCCGACGGTCGCCAGACCCGCGTCGCCGAGCGGCTGTTGCCGCTGGAGGGCGGCCGCAACTTCCGCGACCTGGGCGGCTGGCGCGCGGCCGATGGCCGCCAGGTGAAATGGGGCCGGATCTACCGCTCGGGCGTGATGAGCGGCCTGACGGCGCCCGACATGACTTACCTCTCGAAACTGGGGATCACGGTGATCTGCGACCTGCGCAGCCCGGGCGAGCGTACGGCCGAACCCAATCCGTTCCTGAAGGCCGGCGGCCCCGAGGTGGTGGCGACCGACTACGACATGAGCGGCTCCATGGCGTCGCTGATGAAGCTGTCCAATCGCGAACAGGCCATCCAGGGCTTCGCCGACGCCTATGTGTCGTTCATCGACATGCTGACCCCGCACTATACCGACATGTTCGCGCGCCTGGTCGCCAATGAGGGGCCGCTGGCCTTCAACTGCAGCGCGGGCAAGGACCGCACGGGCGTGGCCTCGGCGCTGATCCTGTCGGTGCTGGGCGTCCCGCGCGAGACGGTGATCGCCGACTATGCCCTGACCCAGGTCTACACCCCGCCATCGTACTACATGAAGCAGATGTCGAGCGGCGCGGGGACCAGCGGCGTGTCCGCCCGGCAGGCCCAGGCCTTCGCCAAGATGCCGCCGGAGGTTCTGCAGGTGATCATGGGCTCGGATCCGGAGGTCATGCGCCGCGCCCTGGCTTCGATGGACGTCAAGTTCGGGGGTCCGGTCGGCCTGGCCAAGGCCCGCCTTGGCCTGACCGACCGGAAGATCGCCCAGCTGCGCGGCGCCTATCTCGCCTGACCTGTGACCGACGTTCCGATGGCGGCGCCATCGGAACGTCGGCGCCCACCGCCTCGGAAGGGTGAGCTAGGGGCGGGTCCGCGCCGCGATCCAGTCGGAAATGATCTCCAGGGCGGCGGGGGAGAAGGTTTCCTCGATGCGGCCATACTCCTGGGGCGAGCCTGTGCTGGCGCTCTGGAAGAGGTGGTTCAGCCCGGGCAGGGCCATGACGGTCGCATCCCGGTCGTCGCGCAACGCCGCCCGCAACGCCGGCACGTTCTGCTCAGCGATCACCTGCATGTCCTTGTCGCCGTTCAGCGCCAGCACCGGGACGCGGATCTTCGCGAGGGCGGGGCCAGGGTCGTAGGCGATGAATTCGCGATACCAGGGACTGCCGATCATGCTCGCCTGAACCGCTGCGGCGGCCGGCGGGAGGTCGCCGCGGGCCTCGGACAGGAGGCGCGTCACCTCGGTGCGAGCGGCGTCCGCGTCCTTGGCCTGCAGCACGGCGTCGTCAACCTTGGTCATTAGGGCCTGGCTGCGCGCGATGGCCTCGGGCGGAGCGCCGAGCGCGGCCATCACCGCCTGGCGCTGAGCGGTCAAGAGCGCTCGCGCCGGCACGCCCGGGGCGGCGAGCAGGAGGAGGAAGGCGATCTTCGGGTCCTTCGCGGCGACCATCGGGGCGATCATGCCGCCCTCGCTGTGGCCGAGCAGGCCGACCTTGCCGGCGGCGATCTCCGGGCGTCCGCGCAGGAAGGCGGCCGCGGCTTCCGCGTCGACCGCGAAGTCGCTGCTGGTCGCGGCGGCGAAACCGCCCGTGGATTTGCCGACGCCCCGGTCGTCGAACCGGAGCACGGCGACACCCTTGCGGGTCAGGTGGTCGGCCAGCACGAGGAACGGCTGATGCCCCGCAAGGGTCTCGTTGCGGTCCTGCGGCCCGGAGCCGGTGATCAGGACGACAGCGGGGAAGGGGCCCTCGCCGGGCGGCAGCGTCAAGGTTCCGGCCAGCCGGACGCCGGGAGCGCTGTCGAAGGCGACCTCCTCCTCGCGGTAGGGGTAGGGTCTGCCGGGCGTCTGCGGCCGGGCGGCGACGGGAACGGGGCCCCGGGTCAGGGTCAGCGGCAGCGAGACGCCCTGTGTCCAGGACCCGACCCAGGCCTGCTGCGGAGCGTCCCAGGCGCCCTCGAAGCGGCCATGGATGGCGGTCGCCGAGAAAGACAGCCTGCCGCCCTGGCCGCGCACCTCGCTCAGGGCGATCGCCGCGCCGCCCTGGTCGGGGCTGACCAGCTGGCCGGCCAGGACGCCGTCCAGGCCGGCGGTCACCGTCAGCCCGACGCGCAGCTCGCTGGGACCGACCTTCAGCACGCCATGCCAGTCGCCCGTTGCTTCCTGGGCGCGGGCGGCGGAGGCCAGCAGGCCGAGCGCCGCCGCCAGGGCCGCAGCCCATGACACCGTCTTCTTCATCGCCCTGGCTCCTCTTAGGTCGCGCTCGGCGGCGCGCCGCGACTGGCCGTCGCCGCCTGGGTCAGGCCCAGCACGCCGCCGGGGTTCATCGCGTCGACCATCGCGGTCGGCAGCAGGATGGTGGCGCCGCCTTCCTTGGTGGTCTCGTAGATGATGTTCATGGCGCGCAGCTGCAGGGCGGTCGGCGAGCGGGCGTAGATCTCGGCGGCTTCGACGAACTTTTCCGCCACCTCCTGCTCGGCCTGGCCGAGAGCCACGCGGGCCAGGCGCTCGCGCTCGGCCTGGGCTTGGCGGCTCATGGCGTCCTGCAACCCGGCGGGCACGCCGATGTCGCGGATTTCCACCGAGATCACCGAGATGCCCCAGTCGGCGGTCTTGCGGCCGATCACCTCGCGCAGGACGCCGTCGCTCTTTTTTCGTTCGGCGAGCAAGGTGGCCAGCGTCGAGGAGCCGACCATCTCGCGCAGGGACGTCTCGGCGACCTGGGCGATGGCGCGCTTATAGTCCTGGATCTCCAGGGCCGCCCGCTCGGTGTCGTGCACCTGCCAGAAGATCACGGCGTCGATGTTCACCGGCACGGTGTCTTTCGAGAGCGCCTGCTGGGCGTTGAACTCGGTGGTCTGGATGCGCTGGTCGATCCAGTAGGCGACCTCGTCCACCACGGGTATGGTCAGGAAGAGGCCTGGTCCGGCCACGCGATGGAAGCGCCCCAGGCGCAGGACAATCGCCCGCTCCCACTGCTGGGCCATCTTCAGGGCCAGCGGCGTCAGAACGCCGACGGCGATCATCAGGCCGCCCAGCCATTGCAACGGCGCCTGGCCGGTGGCGAGCAGGGCCACGCCGGCGATGATGAGCACCACCATCAGGACCATGGCCGGGGCGTTGAGCCGTCCGGCGAGGCTTTCGCCGAGGCGGAGTTGAGGCAGGGGAGTCATTTCAGTCCTCCTTCTTGGCGGCGAGCGCCGCGATGCGTTGGATCAAGAGTTCCGGTTCGACGCCCATGGCCGCGGCCTGGGCGAGGGTCTGGCGGGCCAGATCGTCAGCCGCCTGGGTCTGGGCGCGCGCGTCGAGCGGCCGGGGCGGTTCGGCGACGAAGCTGCCGCGGCCACGTTCCAGGCGCAGGGCGCCGGTGCGTTCCAGCTCGTCATAGGCGCGGCGCACGGTGTTGAGGTCGATGCGCAACGCCACGGCCACCTGCCGCATGGTCGGCATCTGATCGCCGGGCTTCAGCAGCCCCGCGCCCATCGCCCTCAGGAACTGCTCCCGCAACTGCACATAGATGGGAACGCCGGTCCCCTCTATTCGCAAGGCGCCAAGGATGTGTTCCTGTGTATGCATACATTCATACAATATGAACATGCGCTTCGAGTCAACGATCGGCCTCGGCGCGGAGCGATCGACGCGAAGATCGTGCTCGCGAGCAGGTGGCGGGGAGGGCGGCGACGACATTCGCATCGTGGGGCCGGACGGACATGGCGCGGCGGCGCCCGGGGCCTGTCGAGACGGTGACGGTGCGCCCGAAGGGCTAGCCGGCGTCGTCGTCGCTTCGAATTGCCATGGCTCTAAGGCTGGCGTTCTGGTCCGACCCGCGTTAGCAGACCGCCCATGATCCGCCTCGACAATATCTCCAAGCAGAACGGCCACCAGATCCTGTTCATCGAAGCTTCGATGGGCGTCCAGAAGGGCGAAAAGGTCGGGCTCGTCGGCCCGAACGGCGCGGGCAAGACGACGCTGTTCCGCATGATCACCGGCCAGGAACAGCCCGACGACGGACTGGTCGCGATCGAGCCCGGCATGACGATCGGCTATTTCAGCCAGGACGTCGGCGAAATGTCGGGCCAGAGCGCGGTCGCCGCGGTGATGGACGGCGTCGGTCCCGTCAGCGCGCTGGCCGCCGAAATGGCCAGGCTGGAGGCGGCGATGGTCGATCCGGACCAGGCCGACGAGATGGACGCCATCCTCGAACGCTATGGCGAGGTGCTGGAGCGTTTCCAGGAACTGGACGGCTATGCGTTGGAGGCGCGGGCCCGCGAGGTGCTGGCCGGCCTGAGCTTCAGCCCGGAGCGGATGGACGGCGATGTCGGCCTGCTGTCCGGCGGCTGGAAGATGCGCGTGGCGCTGGCCCGAATCCTGCTGATGCGCCCCGACGGCATGCTGCTGGACGAACCGTCCAACCACCTGGACCTGGAAAGCCTGATCTGGCTGGAGGCCTTCCTCAAGAATTACGACGGTGCGCTGTTGATGACCTCGCACGACCGCGCGTTCATGAACCGCATCATCGGCAAGGTGGTCGAGATCGATGGCGGCTCGCTGATCACCTATTCGGGCGATCTGGACTTCTATGACCAGCAGCGGGCGCTCGGCGAGGCCCAACGCCAGGCCCAGTACGAGCGCCAGCAGGCCATGCTGGCCAAGGAAATCAAGTTCATCGAGCGGTTCAAGGCGCGCGCTTCGCACGCCGCCCAGGTCCAGAGCCGGGTCAAGAAGCTCGACAAGATCGAGCGCGTCGAGGCGCCGCGTCGTCGCCAGTCGGTCCAGTTCGAATTCCAGAGCCCGCAGCGGTCGGGCGAGGACGTGATCAGCCTCCGCAATGTCCATAAGGGCTATGGCGACAAGCCGATCTATGAGGGGCTGGATTTCCTGGTGCGCCGCAAGGAACGCTGGTGCGTCCTGGGGGCCAACGGGGCCGGCAAGTCGACCCTGCTGAAACTGGTGGCCGGCGACACCAAGCCCGACCAGGGCGCGGTCAATGTCGGGGCCAGTGTCAGGATGGGCTATTTCGCCCAGCACTCCATGGACCTGCTGGATGGCGAAGAGACAATCTTCGAATCTCTGGAGCGTTCGTTCCCTCAGGCAGGGCAGGGCGCGCTGCGCACGCTGGCGGGGTGCTTCGGCTTCTCCGGCGACGATGTCGAAAAGCCCTGCCGCGTCTTGTCCGGCGGCGAGAAGGCGCGCCTGGTCATGGCCAAGATGCTGTTCGACCCGCCGAACCTGCTGGTGCTGGACGAGCCGACCAACCACCTCGACATGGTCACCAAGGAGATGCTGGTCGCGGCCCTGGCGGACTTCGAGGGCACCATGCTGTTCGTCTCACACGACCGCCATTTCCTGGCGGCCCTGTCGAACCGAGTGTTGGAGCTGACGCCCGAGGGCGTCCATCAGTACGGCGGCGGCTATACGGAATACGTCACCCGTACGGGCCAGGAAGCGCCGGGACTGCACCCGGGAGGCTAAGCGGCGGCGCTACCAAGCACGTTTTCGCCGACGAGCTGACGTCAAGCCTGTCGATCCGCTCGCCGCCGCGGCCACGTCGCGCGCGTTGCTATGGACGCTGGTTTGTAAGGCGGACTAGGCTAACCTGCTGCTCGCGCCCAGCGAGAGGCGGGCGGTTGGGGCGACTATGCGTATGAGTCTTGAGCTTGGGGATGCGTTGCGCCCCCTGCCGTACCACCTGCGGCTCGTGGATTACCTGAAGCGCGCCGAGCCCGAGGTCTGGAAGTGGGCGTCGTCGTTCGCGGCGCAGGACCAGCACGTGCAGGAGGTGCGGGCCGGCCTGTTGCGCGAGACCTACCGCCTGACGCCCGAGTCCCATCCTGACGTCTACGCCGCCTGCCGGGCGGTGATGGCGAAGCTGGAGATCGAGGCGCCCGTCACCCTCTATCAGGCCGGCGGCGACAGCATGAACGCGGCCTTGTTCTACCTGCCGGGCGAGGTGCACGTCCTGTTCTACGGCCCGGTGCTGGAGAAGCTCGGCCCGGACGAGCTGGCCGCGCTGCTCGGCCACGAGCTGTCGCACTATCGCCTGTGGTCCCTGGACGGCGGCGACTATCATACCGTCTCACGCATCCTCGACCATACCCTGGCCGACCCCGGCGCGAGCGCCAGCCACGCCAACACCGCGCGCCTCTACGATCTCTTCACCGAGGTCTATGCCGATCGCGGGGCGGCCTTCGTCACCGGCGCCGCCGGCCCGTCGATCTCGACCCTGGTCAAGGTGCGGACAGGGATCCATGCCGTGGATCCGGAGGCCTACCTTGCCCAGGCCAGGGAGCTGGAGGCGGGGCCTCCTCGCCTGTCCGAAGGACAGTCGCACCCGGAAATCTATCTACGGGCCCAGGCGGTCGGCAAATGGGTGGAGGGCGACCCGGGGCTGGACGACTGGCTGCGCCTCCGCCTCCAAGGGCCGCTGTCGATGAGCAAGCTCGACTTGATCGATCAGGCCGAGCTCGAAACCCTGACCCGCCGTTTCGTCTCCCGCTTCGTCGCCCAGGAAGCGATGCGCAGCGACCTGGTAATGAGCCAGGTGAAGCGCTACTTCCCCGACTGGTCCGACGCCGAGGCGACGGTGGAGTTGGACGCGATCACGCCCGAGCAGGCCGACGACAGCGTCCGCGATTACCTCGGCTTCGTGATGCTCGACCTGGCTCTGGCCGATCCCGACGTGCGCGACCACGCCCTGCTGGAAGCGGCGCGCGCGGCCAAGGACCTGGGCCGCGCCGAGGCCTTTCTCGAGGCGCTCAAGCGCGAGGGCGGCCTGCCCAAGCGCGAGGTCGAGGGTCTGGCTCGCAAGCTGAAGGCCGCCGCGTGACCGAGGAGCCCGTGGAATTGAGCCTGCGCGAGGCCCTGGCCAGGAACGACGGCCTGGCGCTGCCGATGGACGACGTCCTGTTCTCGATCCTGCCGCTGTTGCAATCGGTGAGCGCGCTGCACCAGCACGGGCGCGTCGCTGACCTGGGGCCGGGCGACATCCTCGAGACCGGCGGCGTACTGCGGCTGCGGCGGCCGGACGGCGCGCTGCCGCGCTACCGGCTCGACGCCATCAAGGCCGTCCAGCCGCCGCCGACCTCGGCCCTGAACATCATCGACGAGATGCGGGTCACGCGCGACTCCGAGGCGGGCTTTCAGGTCGAGACCCTGCGGGCGGAACGGGACCTTGAAAAGCCGATCACCAAGCCCGTCTATCTGGTCGGGTTCGAGTCGTGGGAAGAACGGCTGGGTCATCACGACGAGATCACCGACATTTTCCGGCTGGGCCTGGTCCTGGCCGCCCTGGCCTCGGGCCTGGACTTCACCGACGCCGAGGATCTGGACCGCTTCGCCTCGCATCGCCAGAACCTGTTCGCCATCGTCAACCGCCTGAACCCCGTGCTGGCCAGCGTCATCGCCGAGATGACCGCCTTGAACCGTCACGAGCGGGCGACCGACCTGGCCGCGCTGATCCATCGCCTGGAGACCTGGCGCGACCAGCCGCAGGCCCTGAACATCGACCGCGTCCTGGCCACGACGGACGGGGCCGCGCCGCGGCGCACCGCCGTGCTGGCGCACCTGCGCGACCGCCTGTTCGATCTCTCGCGCCGCAATCGCCTGCTCTACTTCCGGCCCACCCAGGCGAGCGTGAACCTCACGGTGGCCAGCGTGCCGCTGGTGGTGCGGCTGGAGAGCGTCAAGCCCGACCAGATCTGCACCTGGGGCGGCGAGTTCGCCGCCGAGGTCGCGGCGGGCCGGGCGGTGAGCCTTCGCCGCTGGCTGCGCTTTGAAGACCAGACCTATCTTCCCAATTCGCTCGACCGGCTGATCCAGGAAACGCGCCGTGACCGGGCTGAATTTGGCTTCAGCCATCTGCGCCTGGTGATCGCCTTCCTGCGCTGGAACAATCTGAAGGACGCGCCGGAAGAGCGGATCACCTCGCCGCTGCTGTGGCTGCCCGTCGAGCTGGTGAAGAAGAAGGGCGTCACCGACCAATACGTCCTCCACGCCACCAGCGACGAGGCGGAATTCAACCCCGCCCTGCGCCATCACCTGCGCCAGCTGCACGACATCCGTCTGCCGGAGACGATCGATCTCGGCGAGGTCTCGATCGAGCAGATCCATGCGGACCTGCGGGCCCAGATCCACGCCTCGGAGCCCGGCGTCGATCTTCGCCTGCACACCCGGCCGTCGATCAAGCTGATCCACCAGAAGGCCGTCCAGCGCCTGCAGCAGTTCCAGCGCCGGCGGGGACGCGACCTGCGGCGGGCCAGCATCGGCCGGCCGGACTTCAGCTACGACCGCGACGACTACCGCCCGCTGGGCCTGGCCATGTTCGAGCAGATGGTGAAGCCCAGCGCCCTGCCGCTGCGGGGCTCCGTCGGCGGGCGAGTCGCGGCCCGGCCCGTGCACGCCGTCGCGCCGACGGGCGAGATCGAGAACCTGACCTTCTCGATGCCGGAGGACGACGGGCACAAGTTCGCCTGGGATTTCGACCTGACCCAGGTCACCCTGGCCAACTTCAACTACAAGAAGATGTCGCTGGTCCGCGACTACAACCAGCTCATCGACGAGCCGGCGCCCAATCCGGCGTTCGACCGCATCTTCTCCATCGAGCCGCGCGAGGTCGAAGCCGAGCCGCCGCCGCCGATCCCGCTGAGCGACCGCTGGAACGTGGTCTCGGCCGACGAGACCCAGAACGCCGCCGTCGGGGTGGCGAGGAGCGGCCGCAGCTTCATCATCCAGGGACCGCCGGGCACCGGCAAGTCGCAGACCATCACCAATCTGGTCGCCGACTACGCCGGCCGCGGAAAGCGGGTGCTGTTCGTCTGCGAGAAGCGGGCGGCCCTGGACGTGGTGTTCCATCGCCTCAAGCAGAGCGGGCTCGACGATCTCTGCTGCCTGATCCACGACTCCCAGACCGACAAGAAGGCGTTCGTCCAGAACCTGCGCGAGGGCTATGAGCAGTGGGTGGCGCAGGGCGACGACCTTGACCGCCTGTCGGCCGCCCGCCAGTCCGCCGTTGGCCTGGCCGAAGAGCAGTTGGCGCGACTGGAGCGGTTCGAGACCGCGATGGTCGCCGCGCCCGAAAGCCTGGCCCTGCCGGTGCGGGCGCTGGTCCGGCGGGCCATCGCCCTGCCGCCGCCCGATCCCGACGTCGGGCCGGCGGTCCGCGAACGCCTGCCGGACTACGCGACCTGGGAGGCCCAGCGCGACCTGCTGGGGCGACTGGTGCGGGTCCTGTCGGAGCGCTTCGGTCTGGACAACCTGGCCAGCCATCCGTTCGCGAGGCTCTCCGGCGCATTGCTGGCCGATCCACGGGCCTACGCCAGGGCCCAGGAGATGCTCGAGGCCTGCGACACCGTCTTCGATGAGCTCGACGCGGCGTTCGAGAACGACGGCCAGTTGCTGAAACCCGACCTGACCCTGCCGCAGGCGATGGCCCTGACCGACGCGGCGGCGCGGATCACGACCTACGATCTTGTCGGACGGCTGGACCTGCTGGATCCGGCCAGCCCGTCGGCGCGCGACCTGCAAGCGGCTCGCGCCGACCTGGCCCGGCTGGACGACGCCGTCGCGGAGGCCGGCAAGGCGACGACGCATTGGCTGGAGAAGCTGTCGCCGCAGGACACGGCGGCGGCGCTCGACATCGCTCGGCGCGAGGAGGGCTCGGTCCTGCGCGTCCTGAAGCCGGCCTGGTGGCGGCTCGGCAAGGAGCTGGGCCGCCGCTACGACTTCGGCAAGCACGCCGTGAAGCCGCGCCTGACCGCCCTGCTGGCCGATCTGGCGGCCGAGCATGGGGCCGTGGCGGCGCGGAACGCGGCCGAGCAGGCGCTCCGCACGGGCTACGCTGTCCGCGACTTCGCCGCCTTCGTCTCGACCCTCGACGGCCTGGTCGAGCAACTCCGCGCCAGCCCGCTGCTGCGGCGGATGGTCGAGGCCTTGCGCGACGCGCCCGACGCCGCCCGGGCGGACGCCTTGGCGGTCGAGCCCGTGTCCCGTCTGGCCGCGATCGTCGGGGCCGACCTGCGTCTGCCGCCCGAATGGACGCTGGACGACCTGCTGGAGTGGCTGCGCGACACGCGGGAGGCCCTGGACGACCTGCCCGACCTGATCCCGCTGCTGCGCGCCGTGCACGAGGCGGGGCCGGCTTATGCGGGCATGCTGCAGGACATCGCCCTGCCACCGGACGGGCTGGAGGCGCTGGTCGCCGCCGAATCGCTGGCCCGCCTCATGCGCCAGGATCCGGAGCTGGCGCGTTTCGACAGCCGCGACCTGACCCAGGCGGCGCGCCGCGTGGAGCGGGCCGAGACGGTCGGGCTGGAGCGGAACGCCGCCATGGTCCGCGCCGCCCAGCATCGCAAGTTCCTGGAGAACGTGCGCCGCTCGACCCTGTCGGTGGCGCAGCTCGACGAGGCCGGTCGCCAGTTCCGCAAGCGCTACGCCAGCGGTCGGCGCGAGCTGGAGCACGAGTTCGGCAAGACCATGCGCTACAAGGCCATCCGCGAGATCGCGGGCGCCGACACCGGCGCCGTGGTCAATGACCTCAAGCCGATCTGGCTGATGAGCCCGCTGTCGGTCTCCGACACCCTGCCGTTGCGCGGCGACCTGTTTGACGTGGTCATCTTCGACGAGGCCAGCCAGATCCCGACCGAAGAGGCCGTGCCGGCGCTCAGTCGCGCCCGCCAGGTGGTGGTGGTCGGCGACGAGATGCAACTGCCGCCGACGAGCTTCTTCTCCAGTTCGACCGACGAGGACGAGAACACCGTCTTCGCTGAAGAGGACGGCGAGCGGATCGCCATCACGCTGGACGCCGACAGCCTGCTCAACCAGGCGGCCCGCAACCTGCCGGCCACCCTGCTGGCCTGGCATTATCGCAGCCGCCACGAGTCGCTGATCAGCTTCTCCAACGCCGCCTTCTACGAGGGGCGGCTGATCACCATTCCCGATCAGCGGATCGAGGGACAGACCGCCGAGATCGCCGCGCGACGCTCCGACGCCGAGGGCGCCGCGAGGCTGGCGGTCGATGACCTGCTGGAGCGGCCGCTCAGCTTCCACCTGGTCGAGGACGGTGTCTATGTCAGCCGCTGCAACCTCCCCGAGGCGCGGTGCATCGCCGGCATGGTGCGTGAGCTGCTGTTGCGCGGGACGGGGCTGAGCATCGGCGTCGTGGCGTTTTCCGAAGCCCAGCAGGGCGAGATCGAAAGCGCCCTCGACGCCCTGGCCGACGAGGACGCCGCCTTCGCCGCCTTGCTGGAGAAGGAGTACCTCCGCGAGGACGATGACCAGTTCAACGGCCTGTTCGTCAAGAACCTGGAGAATGTGCAGGGCGACGAGCGGGACATCATCCTGCTCAGCATCTGCTACGCACCGGGGCCGGACGGCCGGATGCTGATGAACTTCGGCCCGATCAACCAGCGAGGCGGGGAAAAGCGCCTGAACGTGATCTTTAGCCGCGCCAAGCACCGCATGGCCGTCGTCTCGACGATCCGCGCCGAGGCGATCACCAACACCCACAACGACGGCGCGGCGGCGCTCAGGGCGTTCCTGCAGTTCGCCGAGGCCAGTGCGCGCGGGGAGGGGGAGCGGTCGCAGGCGGTCCTGGGCGCCCTGAACCCCGGCGCTCGCCAGGCCTTCGCCTCGGCGCCCCCCGTCGACCCGTTGCGCGCCTCGCTGGCCGCGACCCTGCGCAAGCGTGGGCACGCGGTGCACGAGCACGTCGGGCGCTCGCAGTTCCGCTGTGACTTGGCCATCGCCAGCCCAGACGGACAGCGCTACGGGCTCGGCGTCCTCCTCGACCCTCCGCCGGGCGAGGACCGGGCGCGCGTGCGCGAGCGCTACGTGTTCCGCCCGTCCGTCCTGCGCAACTTCGGCTGGCCGGTGATGGAGGTGCTGTCGGTCGATTGGCTGCGCGACCCGCTGGGCGTGGTCGAGCGCATCGAGGCCCGGCTGACCAGCGGCGCGGAGACCGAACTCGAGGACGACGCGCTGCTCAAGGGCCTGGCCGCGCCGATCGAGGCGGCGCCCTCGCGCCTGGAGCCCGCGGAGCCGAAGGCGTCGCCTTCGGGGCTTTCGCTGCCGGAGCACATGCAGGAATTCCTTTTCCAGCAGGGCGCTTCGAACAAGTTCTGGCGCATTGGGCAGAAGGGGCTGGACGTCACGGTCGTGTATGGCCGTGTCGGGACCAAGGGCCAGGTGATGACCAAGTCCTACGACAGCGAAACGCGCGCCCGTCGCGAAGTCGCCAAGCTGGTCGAGGAGAAACTGCGCAAGGGATACGTGGAAGCGCCCCTCTGATGCAGACGGTCGAGAGCGCCACCAGCCACGTCGGTATCCGCTGCGTGGTCAGGCGCCGCTGAGGCGCATCCGCCGGGCGTCGAGTCGCTCGTCATCGGCCATACTCGCGGTCGTCACACGCCGCCAGGCGCTTCGCGAACGGGCTCCAGATGAGGTTCGCCAGCGTCGCCAGGGCGAGGATCAAGGCCAGGCCGCAGGCGAGCGCCAGGCCATAGAGGGGGCCGCCAAGGGCGTCGCTCACCATGCCCATGGCCAGCGGCGCGACCACGGCGCCGACGCAGGTGAAGAACAGAATGACGCCGGCCGCCGCGCCGTGTTCGGCCTTGGGAAAGCCGCTGATGCCCTTGGAGTTCAGCGTCGGATAGACCACGGACATGAACAGGCCCGACAGCGGCAGCAGGACGGCCGCCGCGGCTTGTCCGCCGGTCAGGGCGCCGGCGAAGCAGATCAGGATCGCCGCGGCGCAGATCGCCAGCACCAGGGCCCATGGCAGGCGGACCAGCATCCAGGCCCCGAGGAACCGGCCGCCGGCGCGCAGGACGAAGAAGACGGGCAGGGCGAAGGCGACGAGCGATGCGCCGGGGCCGCGATAGCCGGTCAGGAGGGTCGGCATCCACACATAGATCGCGGTCTCGACGCCGACATAGAGCATCGCCGCCGCGCTGAAGATCAGGGCGTGCGGGTCGCTGGCCACGCGCCAGGTCTTGTCCAGGCCGACCGGCTCGCGTTCGCTGCGCGGCGCGGGATAACGGATCAGCAGCGCGGCCGCCATCAGGCCCACGCAAAGGATTCCGGCGATCACATAGAGCCACTTCCACGACGTTCCGGCCGCCAGCAGCGCCGCGACGATCGCCGGCCCGATGATGGCGCCGACGCCGAAAAAGCCCTCGACGGTGTTCATGGTCGCGGTGTGGTCGCGGGTCGACCGGGAGATGTCGCCGATCAGGGCCAGGGCGCCGGTCTTGAACACGCCGATGGCCATGCCCGACACGAACAGAAGGGCGACGAAGACGGCGAACCGCTCGGCGACGGCGAAGACCAGGGCCGAGGCCGCGAATCCGGCGAGGCCCACGATGATCGTCGCCTTCCTGCCGATGCGATCGGCCAGGAACCCCAGGCAAAGCCCGGACAGGGCGATGCCGCCCATCGTGGCGTAATGGAAGGCGCCGGCGGCGGTCAGGTCGAGTCCGAAGGTCTTGATGATCTGCGGGATGATCACCCCCACCGCGTCGGTGGTCATGGCGAACATCATGAACATCAGGAAGGTCATCAGCTTGATCAGCCCGACGTTCGACGCCCGCTCTTCCAATGCCGTCCGGATCATGTTGGCCTCCCCGTTCCGGGCTCTGCGTCCCGATCATGCTTGTTCCGACGCCTTAGGCGCGGCGATCGTCACGGCGCCATCGCGGCCAGGTCCAGAGGAACGACGTCCGGGACGCAACCGGCGAGGTCATGTCGTCACCAGCCAGACCAGTTCATGGGGACCCAGATCGATGGATCCCCCCTGACGATCTCGTCCGGTGAGCACGTCGCGCGTCGTCGCCGAATAGGCCAGGGGCAAGCGCGTCGACAGCGGGGCCTCCGCCAGATTGGCCAGGCACAGCAGGCTCTGCGCGCCTTCGGCCCGCTCGAAGGCGAGGATGGCCGGCGATTCCAGGGCGACCGGCAGGGCCGGACCGGCGACGCCGTGGGCGGCCAGCGTCCTGGCCTGGACGCCGAGGCGGCGGAGGCAGCCGAAGAGCTCGGCTTCCAGCGTTCCGTCCTGGGTCCGGCGTTCCGCCGCCGTCCAGTCCATCGCCGGGCGATGCAGCCAGCGTCCGTCGCCAGCCCTCAGCGGGTCGGCCTCGTAGTCTTCGTCGTTCGGCAAGCCGATCTCGTCGCCCATATAGATCAGCGGCCAACCGTCCAGGGCATGGACGATCCCGTAGAGCAGCGCCAAGCGATGCGCGCCGGGCGACCTGGGGCCCTGGCCGGGCTGAAGGCCGGCGAGCGCGGCGGCCATGCCGTTGGTCGAGGGCACGCCGCCCGGCGCGGTCTGGAAGGCGCGTCCATGCGAGAACCCTCCGCCCTCGCCGTAGAAAGCCGACCAGCGGGCCAGATCCTCGGACGGGGCGTAGGCCGCCAGGGCGTTCCAGATCACGTCGTCGTGGCACCGGACATAGTTCAGCCAGGCCGCGCGGCGAGGCTTGCCGGCCGAGGCCGCCAGGCAGCGGTTGAAGACGCCGGCGTTGGCGTCGGCCAGGGAGCCCCACAGCGCGGTCATCACCGCATTGTTGTAAGCCAGGTCGCAGCCGCGCCCGTCACGGCCGAAGAACGGAACGACGTCGTCCAGACTCTCGATCGCCTCGGCGACCAGCACCACCGAGGGCGCGACGATGGCCAGGGCTTCGTGCCAGGCCTCGACGATCGCATAGGCCTGGGGGCGATTGCGACTGGTGGTTCCCGCCGCCTTCCAGAGATAAGGCGCGCTGTCGAGCCGGAAGCCCTGCACGCCCTTGGACGCCAGGAACACCAGCACCTCCAGCATCTCGGAAAAGACCTGCGGATTGGCGTAGTTGAGGTCCCATTGGAACGGATAGAAGGTCGTCCAGACATGGCCGCCCATGTCCGGGTCGAAGGTGAAGCTGCCAGGCGCGGTGTCGGGAAAGACATCGATCAGGCGCCGCTCGCGTTCGGCCGCCTCCTCGGCGCTCAGGGTGATGTAGTAGTCTTGGAAGGCCTTATCCCCGGCGCGGGCGGCCTTGGCCCAGGCGTGTTCGCGGGCGGTATGGTTGCAGACCACGTCCACGATCAGGCCCATATTCCGGGCCCGCAGGTCGCAGGCCAGGGCCTCCAGGTCGTCCATGTCGCCCAGGCGCGGATCGACCTGGCGATAGTCGGCCACGGCGAAGCCGCCGTCGCTGTCTCCGTCCCGCGGCCGCAGCAGCGGCAATGGATGCAGCCAGCGCACCCCCAGGTCATCCAGATAGTCGAGACGCTTGCGAACGCCCGGCAGGTCGCCGGCGAAGCGGTCGACATAGAAGGTGTAGGCGGTCTGGCCCGCCGCGCTCAGCCAGTCCCGGGAACCCTCCCGGCGCGAGTCGAGGTCGCGTAGCGCCGCAGGACGCGCGATCGCCGCCGCCCATACCCGATCCTTCAGCGCCCCGATGAAGCCAGCCCAGCGCGGGTCGCCGCCATAGACCTCGGCCAATCGCGCCTCCAGCCTGGGCCAATGGGCCAGGAACCGACGCTCGACATCCTTCTCGTGCGGATGCGCCGCCGGCAGGCCGGAAGGGCTCGTGGGCGTCATTGAAAGTCTCGATCAGTCAAAAGATCCCCGAGCGCTGGCGCGCTCGGGGCAGCGGGGAGGCGATGCCTGGCGCGGGCCATAGTGCTGGATATCGAAACAACAAAGGATTGCAAGATTAAATGCAATCGTTCGCATTTTGTGCAAAGCTTCCGTGCGACGCGATTTTTGACGATAGCGAAAGATCGGTCGCCCGCGGCGCGTCAACCCGACGCCCGCTCGGTGCCTAGGCGGAATCGCGACCGACCAGCACCGGGGTCATCTGGACCGAAGCGGCGTCCTCGCCCCCGATGCGGGCGAATAGCGCCTCGACCATGGCCTTGGCGCCGGTGGCGATATCCTGCCGGACGGTGGTGAGGCGCGGCACCGTCTGGGCGGCCAGCGGGATGTCGTCATAGCCGATGACGCGGATCTGGCCGGGGACGGCCACGCCGCGATCGGCCAGCACGCGCAGGGTCGTCATGGCGATAACGTCGGAGGCGGCGAAGATCCCGTCGATCGCGTCGCCAACCTTGGCGATGTGGGCGGAGATCTCCTGTTCCATGACGTCGGACGCCAGGTGAACATCGAACTGCAGCGGAGCGGCCAGCCCGGCCGACTGCAGAGCGGCGCACAGGCCGGCGTGACGCTGGCTGATTTCGGGGGTGCGGACCTCGCCGAGAAAGGCGACGCGGCGCGCTCCGCCGGCCACCAGGCGGTCGCCCGCCATGCGTCCGCCAGCGAAGTTGTCGGTGCCCACCGAGCAGTGCGCCTGTTCTGGCCAGTGGCTTCCCCAGGCCACCAGCGGCCGGTAGTGGGCGGCCGCGCGTTCGATGGCCTCGAACTGGTCCGACTGTCCGATCAGCAGCACGCCGTCGAGCATGCCCGAACCGATCACGGCCTCCAGCCAGTCAGGCGTGTTGGGGATGACGCGCGACAACATGATGTCGTAGCCGTTCTCGGTCAGGGCGTCGGCCAGGTGGCCGAGCATCGCCATGAAGAACGGGTCCGACAGGTGCTGGCGCTTCTCGTGGCCCAGCGGCACCACGACGCCGACCACGCCCGTACGCTGCGTCCGCAGACGTTTGGCCATCTGGTTGGGGCGAAAGCCATGTTCCTGGGCCAGCGCCTGGATGCGAGCCTTGGTGTCGGTCTTGACCAAAGGACTGTCGGCCAGGGCGCGCGAGACGGTCGCGGTGTTCACCCCCGCGAGCTTGGCCAAGTCAGCAAGAGTGCGGATGCGAGCTGGCTTTTCCAGAGACCGTCCCTCTATTCCTGTCGACGTCGATACCCGCGAGCGTTCGCGATCGGGCCCGTTGCTGCCCTCCGTCAAACGCCAAAGGGCAGTGGAGCTGTACGGCAATCCCATTCAACCGCCTAGTCCGCGGCGTTTCCCGCCGGGGCGACGCCGCCGCAACTCGTGTTGCCTTTTGTACAAACGATTGCAATATGAATCTCAAAAAGGAGTTCGGGGATGGATCGAGTCAGGCGTTTGGTCATCCTGGGCGGCGGCACGGCCGGCTGGATGGCGGCTGCCGCGCTAGCCAAGACCTTCGGGCCCCAGCTGAAGATCGATCTTCTCGAATCCGAAGCGATCGGCACGGTGGGGGTCGGCGAGGCGACGATCCCGACGATCCAATGGTTCAACGAGCTGATCGGTCTCGACGAAGCCGAGTTCGTCCGCGCCACCAAGGCCACCTACAAGCTGGGCATCGAATTCGTCGACTGGGCCCGGCCGGGCCACCGCTATTTCCATCCGTTCGGGCGCTACGGCGTCGATCTGGGGCCGGTTCCGTTTCATCAGCGATGGCTGAAGGCCTGCGCCGAGGGATTGGACCGTCCGTTGTCGGCCTTCTCGTTGGCGACCCAACTGGCGGCCGCCAACCGGTTCGCCAAGCCGACCAATGAAGCGCGATCGATCCTCTCGACCCTGGGCTACGCCTATCAGTTCGACGCGATGCTCTACGCGAAATACCTGCGCGGTCTGGCCGAAGCTGGAGGCGTGACCCGGCGCGAAGGCAAGCTCGAGACGGTGGAGCGCGCCCCGGACACGGGCTTTGTCACGGCGCTCACCACCGATCGCGGTGAGCGGCTGGAGGGCGACCTCTTCCTTGACTGTTCAGGCTTTCGCGCGCTGCTGATCGACGGGGTGATGGAGGCCGGCTTCGAGGACTGGTCCCACTGGCTGCCGTGTGACCGGGCCGTCGCCGTGCCCTGCGCCCGCGTGGCCGAAACCACGCCCTATACGCGCGCGACCTTGCGCCCGGCCGGATGGCAATGGCGCATCCCGCTGCAGCACCGCACCGGCAACGGCTACGTCTATTCCAGCGCCTTCCTCTCCGACGACGAGGCGGCGGCGACGCTGCTGGGCGGCCTGGACGGCGCGGCGCTCGACGCGCCGCGGTTCCTGCGGTTCAAGGCCGGGTTCCGGCGCGAGACCTGGCGCAAGAACGTCGTGGCCATCGGCCTGTCGTCCGGCTTCCTCGAGCCGCTGGAGTCGACCAGCATCCACCTGATCCAGAGCGGCATCGCCAAGCTGATCACCCTGTTCCCCGATCGCGACTGCGACCCAGGCCTGGCGCGGCAGTTCAACACGCTGTTCGGACGCGACATGGATGGGATCAAGGACTTCCTGATCCTGCACTACCACGCCACCGAAGGACACGAGACGCCGCTGTGGCGGCATACCCGACACATGGCCTTGCCCGACAGCCTGGTCGACAAGGAAGAGCAGTATCGGCGAGCCGGACGCCTGATGCTGACGTCCGACGAGCTGTTCCGCGAGGCCAGCTGGCTGGCGGTGCTGGAAGGCCAGGGCGTGCGCGCCCAGGGCTACAGCCCCCTGGCGGACACCCTGGACCCGACCCTCAATCGTCAGCAGCTGGAACAGATCGAGGCGGTCATCGCGCGGGCGACGCCGACCCTGCCCAGACACGACGACGCCGTCGCCGCGCTGATCGGGGCCCTGGCGACGGCGGTGTAGCCAGGCCGCCGACGATCCAGGAGCTCCGTCGCCCTATCGCGCGCAACTGCGTCGTTCGGGCGGGTTGATGACGATCGTCTTCGCGGCCGTCCGCGCCTTTGGCGGCTGCACCGCCAGGTAGACCGTGCTCCACAGCTGGGCGGCGTTGGACTCGTCGACATCGGCCTTGCCGGCGCCGAACGGCACGACCTGGTATTGGCCGTCGCGGAAGGCCCAGGACCAGAGTTCGGAGCTCTGGACCGCCCGGGTCGCCCGGATCGCGCGCCAGAGCTCGGCTTGCGACGCGACGAGCTTGGCGCGGACCGGCGCGGGTAGGTCGCATCGCGCCAACTGTCGCTCCAGGCCAGCGGCCAGCAGCGCCTGCTGCCAGGACCAGACCACCGCGCCGTGATAGGCCGCTGGCGTGAAGCGCCTCTGCGCCTCCGGGGCGGCGAACGCGGCATTGGCCACCACCAGCCCGACATCGGTCATCAGCCCAGCCGGGAACGGGCGCATGATCGCCGTGACATAGGTGTCGAGGTCGGCCGCCGAGGGGTGGCCGAACAGCAGGTCGAAGCCTTCGTCCGAATTGACGATCGGCACGGGCTTGCCCGCCGCGTCGAGCGACAGGGCATGGAACACCAGCGGCTGTCGGCCCAGGGACCGCAAGGCGGGCGCGGCGGGAACGCCCAGCCCTTCCGCATAGGAACGGACCGCCGAGGCGGCGTCGGCGGCCGGCAGTTGGACCCGAAACAGCGGCGGGGCCTTGGCCCGCCAGACCTGGCCCATGCGGGCGGCGTCGGAGAACAGGGCGCGGTCCTCGGCCGACAGGTAGGGGTCCAGCAGGCCGGCGCGGTACAGGCGGTCGGCCGCCTCGATCGCCGCGGGGACCAGCGTGGCGTTGACGTCATAGGCATAGACGCCGCCGCCGAGGCCTTCGTTGCTGTCGCGCCATTCGCCGGTCATCCGGCCGGGCTTGATCGCGATCAGGGTCTTGCTGGAGGGCGCGGCCGCGAACGGGCGGCTCTGCGTCAGCACAAAGCGCAGATTGCGCACCAGCATCGCGCCGGTGGAGGTCCGGGTCCCGGGCTGGCTTTCGCTCGCCAGGGGCTGGGCCAGCCAGCTTCGCGCCCGCGCCTGACCGGGTCCCTGCAGATAGTCGGCCGCGACGACGCCCAGCATGTAGTCGTCGTCGACCATGCCGTAGTCGAGTTCCGCCGCGTCGCCGTCGCGCCCGGCCTTGCGGTTCTGGAGGACGGCGAACTCGCCGATGCCCTCCTCGTGGGCGACCTCGCCGCCGGGCGACAGCCGCGCCATGACCGAATTGAGGCCCGCCTCGACCGCCGCCGGTCGCAGGGCGGGCATCAGCAGCCGCACCGACATCAGAGTGTCGCGGCCGAAATAGGTGTTGAAGCGCCAGGACCCGGCGAGGAATTTCTCGCGGTAGCTCAGGAAGGCCAGGGCGTCGCGCGCCGCCGGGTCAGCGGCGGCGTTGGGGTTCAGCAGCTGCGCGACCGGCATCGGCGTCAGGGGGGCGTCGCCGCTCAGCGCCGTGATCTCCAGCGCGATCCGCCCGTCGGGCCCCGCGATGATCGCGCCCCGATCGATCCGGCCGGCGACGACGCGGACGGTCAGCTCATAGCCCGGCGCGCCGTCCAGGCGCGGGCGACGGTAGCTGATAGTGTCGCCATCGATCCTGGGCGCGACCGCGATCTCGGCGGGGAAGCTGCCGACGGCCTGATAGTCCCGCAGGTAGCGAACATTGGAGAGGACCGCCTGTTTCGGCGCCAGCCTGGACGCATCGATGCTGGCGCGCACCATCACGCCGTTGAGCCCGCTGCGCCGGACCGGCTGGAGCGGCTGGTCGAGGCGCCATGCAGCGGGGCGCGCGACGGATTCGAACCACAGGCCCACGCCGCTGTTGCCGGCCGGGAAAGCCACGAGAATGCGCGGGTCGGCGCCGTTGCGCAGCAGCAGGTGCGCCGCGACGCTGTCTTCCCGGATGAAGGCGTTGAGGTTCTGGCCCTCGGTCAGTCGGTAGGCCAGGTCCGGCGCGGCCAGGGCTTGGTCGCAGAGCGTCAGCGAGCACAGGACGCTGGCGGCGGCCCATCGAAAATCCTTGAACATCCAGCCTCTCCAACGACGCGAAAAGCGGCGGACGCTCGGGTGCGTCCGCCGCCTTGCTCTTAGTCTAGCCTTCTAGAAGCGCAGCGTGAGCGAGCCGCCATAGGTTCTTCCGACGATGCCGCGGGCGTAGAAATAGCCCGAAGACGCGTTCTGTGTCTGGCCCTGGCGGGGATTGCCCTCGGTCAGGCCGACGACGTCGAAGATGTTGTCGACGTTCAAATTGACCTGGAGATTGTCCTTCAGGTTCAGGGCGACCCCGGCGCTGGTCACGCCATAGGAGGGCAGGGCGACGCCGTTGCCGGAGTCCGCATAGATCTTGCCGACGTACTTGTAGCGGGCATAGACCTCGCCCCGGCCATTGGGCAGCTTGATGCTCGGCGTGATGGTGAACAGTCGGGCCGGCGTCCGTTCGGGACGGTTGCCGTCATAGGTCGGCTGCGGAACGCCGGCGAGGCTGAGGTTGTTGAGGGTGGGATCCTGGATCACGCCTGAAACATTGACCGAGAACCAGTCGACGGGCCGGACCATGGCGTCCAGCTCGACGCCCTTGGTCTTGAGGTCGGCCAGGAAGCTGGTCTGTTTCGTGGGATCGGACGGGTCGATGAAGTTGTAGAACTGGTTGTCGAAATTGGTCCGAAACACCGTGGCTGAGGCGCTGAGGACGCGGCCGTACTCGAAGCGCAGGCCCGCCTCATAGAGTTCGATCTTGGTGATCGGATCGGTGTTGTTGGTCTGGAAGCCGTTGGCGTAACGGCCATAGAGCGAGAAGTGCGGCGTGAGCAGATAGCTGGCGCCGATCGTCCAGGCGACCTTGTCCTGGGTCCGGCGCGTCTCGGTGAACGTGCCGTCGAAGGTTGATCCCACGGTGCGCACGACGCCTGCCACGCCGGGCTGGACCGGCTGATTGACCGCCGCGGCGTTGCCTTCCAGGTACCGGGCCTTGTCGCTTTCCCAGCGCACGCCGCCGTCGATGTGGATCTTGTCGCCGATCGCCAGTTCGTCGTTGGCGTAGAGCGACAGCGACTTGTCGGTGCGCCGGCGCATGCCCTGGCCCCAGTTGCCATAGGACACCAGCCCATTGTCGCTGAGCGTGCCGATAACCTGGTTATTGGCGTCCAGCGAGACGATGTCATAGATGTCGCTGTTGGTCCGGACATCGTTGACAACTGACGCGACCGCCGACTGGTTCTGCCTGCGACTGACGTCATAGTACTGGACGCCGGTGGTCAGGGAGTTGGTGAACGACCCGCTCGTGTACTCCCAGCGCGTGCCGATATTGGCCCCGAAGTCGTGGCCCGACTGATAGTCGTGGTTCAGCGTCGTCTGCTGAAGGAAGCCGTTGCCGTTCAAGGCGTTCAGCGTCGCGGTGTCGTTTGCTCCGGTGACCACGCCCGTACGCAGGTTCTTGATGCCGAAGCGCGCCGTGGCCGGATAGGCGGCGGTCCCCGCGGTCAGCAGGTCGTTGATCGGCGAACTGGCGCCCGGCGTCAGATAGGTCACCGCGCTGGCCAGGCCGGCGTTGCCGGTGCCCGAGCCGGGAAACAGGCCGTTGAAGTCGTCCTTCAGGTCCAGATAGCGCGCGCGGGCGAAGATCTCGACGCTGTCGCTGATCGGCCGCTCGAAATCGACGCGCAGTTGCTTGGTCTTGACCCGCACGCCCTCGCTGAGCCGGAAATCACGGAAGCCGTCGGCTTCGACGAAGGTGGAGACCGGCACGGCGATGCGGTTGAAGGCGTCGCCGCCGATATTGCCGAACTGGGTGTCCAGCCCGGGGATGCTGCTGGGCTTGCCGTTGCTGTAGGCGTAGGGCTGGTCGGCGTAATAGGCCGCCTTGATGTCGCCGATCTTGCCGGTGACCCGCAGGAAACCGCCCTCGTCGAAGCGGTATTCCAGCATCCCCTTCAGGCGATAGCCTTCATAGTCGAAGGTGTTGTCGCGCACGCCGGGGCTGCTCTGGACATAGCCGCCGATATTGAACGCCAGGTTCTTGGCGATCGGGGCGGAGTAGTAGAAGTCGCCGCGCTTGAGGCCGTAATTGTAGCCCGTGGCCCGCAGAATGCCTTCGGGCTTGTCGAAATTGGGTTTGCGCGAGAGGAAGTTGATCGTCGCGCCGGCCCCGTTGACGGTCAGGATGCCCGAGGTGCCGCCCTTGACCGCTTCCATCCGATCGATCGTCACGTCTTCGGAGAAGAAGAAGTCGGCCCCGCCGCCTTGATAGATGACCGGCAGGCCGTCTTCCTGCAGCTGGATGAAGCGTTGGCCGCCGCCCTGCAGGCCGCGCACCGAGTAGTTGTTGGACAACTCGCCGGCCGTGCCCTCGACGAAGATGCCGGGCACCAGCTCCAGCAGGTCGGCGGTCGAACGCGGGGCCTTGCGTTCCAGATCGGCGCTGGTCGCCAGGGTGATGTCCGCCGAAGCGGTGATCAGCGGACGATTGCGCGAGGTCATGCCCGTGACGACGATTTCGCTGACGGCCTGCGGGTCGCTCTGGTCGGCGGGTGGTGACGCGGTCTGAGCCCAGGCGGGAGCGGCAAGGCAGCTGCAACCGGCAAGCAGCAGGGCGCGAAGAGCGTGGCGTTCGTGCATGGATCCTCCCCAAGGAAATCGGGTCCCCGCTTGAGATTGCGGGTGTGCCCATAGGCGATGTAGAACGATTGCAATTTCATTGCAATCGTTTGTTTTCCAGCTTCACATTACTCATGTCGTCTCCAATCACAGGTAATCGCCGGCAGCTATCAAAGGTTGCGCGGATGAAATCGCCATGCCGCGAGACGCCGCCAAATGGGCGCGATCCTGCGGATGTCTCGCTGCGGAACATGGCCCGATCGGGCCTCTTCAAGGCGTCCAAATGCTCTGAAGCAGTGGCCGGCTCATCGGCCCCAGCCCGCCGTGCGCCCGCCTCAGTTCACTCGCCGCGCCGCGCCGGGCAGGTGCAGCGAGAACTCCGGGATCGCGGCGTCGAACACCTCGCCGGCCTCGGTCATCATCTGGAAGTGGCCGACCATCGCGCCGGACGGTGTCGGCAGCGGGCAACTGCTGACATAGCGGAACGCCTCGCGCGGCCGCAGTTCCGGCTGTTCGCCGACCACGCCGGAGCCCTCGACCTCGGTCGACCGGTTCAGGCCGTCGGTGATCGTCCATGATCGCGCGACCAACTGCACGGTCTCAACGCCGTGGTTCTCGATCTCGACCGTATAGGCCCACATCCACAGGCCTTCGTCGGGCGCGGAGTCCTCGGGCTGATAGACCGGCGAGACGCGCACGACGATGTCGCGGGTGCGCGCTTCGTAGATGCCCGCATCGGCGCCGCGACGGCGACGGATCCGCTTCAAGGGCGGGGAGGATTCACGCCTGATCGAGCGCACGGATCACGTCTCGGGTCAGGTCGGCCAGGCTTTCCAGGCCGACCGACAGGCGCACCCCGCCCTCGACCACGCCCAGCGACGGACGCATGTCCTCGGGCACCGAGCGGTGGGTCGTGGTCGGCGGATGGGTGGCCATCGACTTGGCGTCGCCCAGGTTGTTGGAGATGTCGACGATCTCCAGGGCGTTCAGGAACTTGAAGGCCGCCTCGCGCGAGCCCAGGTCCAGGGCCAGCACCGTGCCGCCGCCGCTCATCTGCGACTTGGCGACGTTGTGGCCCGGGTGGTCGGCGCGGAAGGGGTAGAGCACCTGCTTGACCGCCTTGTGCTCGGCCACCACGTCGGCCAGGGCCGCGGCGGTGTCGTTCTGGCGGCGCACGCGCAGGTCCAGGGTCTCCAGGCCCTTGACCAGCACCCAGGCGTTGAACGGCGACAGCGACGGGCCGGTGTGGCGCAGCGGGTCGCGGTAGAATTCCTCGTTGATCGCCTCGCTGGTCAGGATCGCCCCGCCCAGCACCCGGCCCTGGCCGTCGATGTGCTTGGTGGCCGAATAGACCACGATGTCGGCGCCCAGCTTCAGCGGCTGCTGGAAGATCGGGGTGGCGAACACGTTGTCGACGATGACCTTGGCGCCGACCGCGTGGGCCAGTTCCGAGACCGCGCGGATGTCGGTGATCTCCAGCACCGGATTGGACGGGGTCTCGATCAGCACCGCCTTGGTGTTCGGGCGGATCGCCGCCTCCCAGGCCTTGGGATCGGTGGCGTCGACGAACGTGGTCTCGACGCCGAAGCGGGGCAGCCACTCGGCGATCAGCCAGCGGCACGAGCCGAACAGGGCGCGGCCGGCCACCACGTGGTCGCCAGCCCGGACCAGGCCCATCAGGGCGGCGTGGATCGAGGCCATGCCGGTGGCCTGGGCGCGGCACACTTCCGCGCCCTCGAGCAGGGCCAGGCGGTCCTCGAACATCTTGACGGTCGGATTGTTGAACCGCGAATAGACGAAGCCGGGGTCCTCGCCCGAGAACCGGCGGTCGGCGCCCTCGGCGCTGTCGTAGGTGAAGCCCTGGGTCAGGTAGAGAGCCTCGGCCGTCTCCATGTATTGCGAACGCGCCAGACCGCCACGGATCAGCTTGGTGGCGATATCCCAGTCCTTCGGGTCCTCGGCCATGGCGGTGTCTTCCTCGTCTACGCTGAAACGGCCGGCATAAGGGGTTTCGGCGGGCCCAGGGTCAAGGCGGACAAGTTCGATTTCAACATTAGAATTGTCACACGCGAACAAGCGGCGGGCGGATGGACCGCGAGCCTTGCCTTCAAGGCGCGGTTTAGCGAGTGTCGCCCCGATGACCGACGCCCACGCCGCGGGGATTCTGCCCTGCCAATCCATCGAGGACCTGATCGCGCAAGAGGCGATCACCTCTCAGACTCCGTTCGACACCGACCAGGTGCAGCCGGCCAGCCTGGACCTGCGCCTGGGCGCGCGGTGCTGGCGGGTGCGCGCCTCGTTCCTGCCGGGCGTCGCCCGCCGGGTGCCCGAGCGCCTGAAGGACGTGGCCATGCACGAGCTGGACCTGACTAAGGGCGCGGTGCTGGAAAAGGGCTGCGTCTATATCGCCGAGATCCAGGAGCGCCTGAGCTTGCCCGGCAACGTGGCGGCGCGCGGCAACCCCAAGAGCTCGACCGGCCGGGTCGACGTCTTTGTCCGTCTGCTCAGCGATCACAGCAAGGCCTTCGACGACATCGAATCCGGCTATGAGGGGCCGCTCTATATCGAGATCGCGCCGCAGACCTTCTCCGTGCTGGTGCGGACCGGCACGCGGCTGAACCAGCTGCGCCTTAAGCGCGGCGAGCCGGTCAAGCTGGCGATCAAGAACGTCGGGGTCGACCTGACGCCGGGCGAGGGCGGCATCGTCGGCTTCCGCGGCCGTCGCCATGCCGGGGTGGTCGACCTGGACCGCGAGGACGGCCACGATCCGCGCGACTTCTGGGAGCCCCTGGAGACCCGCCACGGCGAGCTGCTGCTGGACCCGGGCGAGTTCTACATCCTGGCCTCGAAGGACGATGTGGAGATCCCGGTGCTGGAAGCCGCCGAGATGACCCCGATCGATCCGTCGGTCGGCGAGTTCCGGGTGCACTACGCCGGCTTCTTCGATCCCGGCTTCGGCACCGAGGAGGCCGGGGCCGTCGGTTCCAAGGGCGTGCTGGAGGTGCGCAGCCACGAGACGCCGTTCCTGCTGGAGGACGGCCAGATCGTCGCCCGCCTGGTCTACGAGCCGCTGACCGCGCGACCCGAGCGCCTGTACGGCGAGGGCGGGTCGCACTACCAGCGCCAGGGGCTGAAGCTGTCCAAGCACTTCAAGGCGTGGCGTTAGGCCGCAACGCGCGACGCTTCCCCGGTTAACCGGCGGCTTCGTAACCTGGGCGCCTGTTGAGTCCAGGCGTCGGGGGACGTGGTGTCGGTGTTTCGTTTGCGCAAAGGGCTGGTCGCCGCCTGCACGATGGTCTGCGCCTTGTTCGGCGGCGCGGCCCACGCCGCCCCGGCCATGTGGGAAGTCCGCGACCACGACACGACGATCTATCTGTTCGGCGCGATGCATGTCCTGCAGCCGAACGTGAAGTGGCGCACCCGCGCCTTCGACCGCGCCTATGCCCGGGCCGGCAAGGTCTGGTTCGAGACCCGCGCCGACGCCGACCCGGCCGAGGTCCAGGCCCTGGTCGATCGCTACGGCGTGGATCCCGAGCGCTCGCTGACCGAGAAGCTGCCGCCGCGCACGGTGGCGACCCTGAAGGCGGCGCTGGAGCGGGACGGCGGGTCGCTGGACCGGGTCGATCGCCTGCGGCCGTGGGCGGCGGCGATGATGCTGTCGGTCCTGCCGATGACCCAGCAGGGCGCCTCCGTCGCGGCCGGCGCCGACGCCACGGTCACCCGCCAGGCCCGGGCCGCCGAAAAGCCGATCGCCACGTTCGAGACGGTGGAGCAGCAGATCCGGCTGTTCGCCAGCCTGCCCGAGGCGGTCGAGGTGCAGTACCTGGACGACGTGGCCTCCGAGACCCTGTCGCCGCCGCACAACGGCGTGGCCTTGCAGTCGGCCTGGCTGTGCGGCGACATGGACAGGCTGGGGCCGCTGGTCGTCGACGTGATGAAGCGCGACCGCCCAGCGCTGTATGAGGCCCTGCTCAAGCGTCGCAACCAGGCCTGGGCCCAGGCCCTGGTCGCCGAGATGGACAGGCCCGGCGTCGAACTGGTGGCGGTCGGCGCCCTGCACATGGCCGGCGAGGATGGCCTGCCCGCCCTGATGGCGGCGCGCGGGTTCCAGGTGCGACGGGTGCAGTAGACTCCCCTTCCTTCTCCCCTTGCGGGAGAAGGTGACCACCGAAGGCGGTCGGATGGAGGCGATAAATCTGTCAGCATGGAGCTTGTCCGCGGCGTCACCGCCGTGCGACCCCTCATCCGTCAGCTTCGCTGACACCTTCTCCCGCAAGGGGAGAAGGCGTGGAGGCGCTGATGACGACCATCGATCCAAGCTGGCTGGCCGCCTTCCTGCGGGAGGAAGGCCTTCCCGAGGGCTTCGCCGCTGAAGTCGAAGTCCTGCATGCGCCCCTCGCCGCCCGCATCGCGGCGGTGGCGATGGGGCCGGCCTTCGTGGTCGGGATCTGCGGGCCGCAGGGCTCGGGCAAGACGACGACCGTGAGGGTCGTGGCCGCCCTGCTGGAAGCACAAGGCCTGACGGTGGCGACCCTGTCGCTGGACGACCTCTACCTGCCGCGCGCCGACCGCGGGGCCCTGGCCCGTGACGTCCATCCGCTGCTGCGCACGCGCGGGGTTCCGGGGACCCACGACGTCGCCCTGGGCCTGGCCGTGCTGGACGGCTTGGCCGGCGAGCGTGAAACCGCGCTGCCGCGTTTCGACAAGGCCGCCGACGATCGGGCGCCGGTCGAGGCCTGGCGGGTGGTCGCGGGGCCGGTCGACATCGTGCTGTTCGAAGGCTGGTGCGTCGGCGCGCGCCCGGAACCGGCCGAGGCCCTGGCCGCGCCGGTCAACGCCCTGGAGCGCGAGCGGGACCCGGACGGCGCCTGGCGGGTCCATGTCAACGCCGCCCTGGCCGGGCCCTATCGCGCCCTTTTCGCCCGCTTGGACCTGCTGGTGCTGTTCACCGCGCCGGACTTCGAGACGGTGCTGACCTGGCGGCTGGAGCAGGAGGCCAAGCTGAGGGAGCGGCTGGCGGCGACGGCGCAGGGCGGCGCCATGACCGATGACGAGGTCGCCGTCTTCGTCCAGCACTACGAGCGCCTGACCCGCCACATCGCCCGCGAGACGCCGGCCCGGGCCGACGTCGTGGTGGCGCTGGACAAAGACCGCCGTTCGTCCATCCTATGATCGGCCATTCGGTCGCGCGGCACGGCGTCGCACCAGATGTGGTGTGCCGCCATTTCCGCTTCCACCAATGCTAGTTTGCCTTTGTCGGCGAAACGACTCACCGAGTCGCTGGCGGTGGAGCTTCCAAAGGCCATGAACGCACTCTTCGGCGGGACCTATTCGACCCATGCCCGGCGGGTGGCGATCTGGAACCGCGCCGCCCCGATCCCGGGTTGCGACAAGGCGATCTGGCGCTGCGACGACCAGGGGCGGATCATCCGCTGGGCCGACTATGAGGACCCTTTCTCGCGCTACGGCTGGCTGATCCTGCGCGGGCGCGGCGAGACCCGCCTGGCCCAGACCCTGGGCCTCGCGACCGCCAGGCCCGTCCACGTCAGCCACGCCGAGCGATTTGACGACGCCTCCCAGCGCAAGGCCGCCTGAACCGGCGTTCTGTCGACTATCCTTGATCTTTTGACAAGCATGCTTGACACGATCACGGCAATGTAAGACAAGCGTCCTTGTCAAAAAGACAGGGAGCCAAGACATGACGTCTGAACGCGGCGAGTTTCGCGCCCTCAAGAAGTTACTGCTGTTCGCAGGTTTTATCGGCGGCATTCTGCTCTCGGTGCGTATCGGCGCCCTGGGCGGCGTATGGTCGTTCGTCGGCGGGCTGGGCACGGTAGCGGCGTCTCTGGTCTTCGCTTACGCTTCCTACCGCCTGTTCGCGCGTGAGCCCCTGCGCCCGCCGATCCGGCGCTACCTGCTGCGGTTCGGCGTCTCGATGTCGGCCTATGTGGTGCTGCTGATCGGGGCGACGATGCTGCATCGCCATGGCCTGACAGCCGGGCCGCTGGGCTATCTGATCGCCCTGGCCCCGGCCCTGGCCATCCTGGGCACGATCGCCAGCATGGGGTTTTACCTGGCCGAGGAGACCGACGAGTTCCACCGCGAGGTGCTGATCCAGAGCCTGCTGTGGGGCATCGCCGTCACCCTGGGCGCGGCCAGCGTCTGGGGCTTCCTGGAGACCTTCGGCAAGGCGCCTCACGCGCCGGCCTGGGCGGTGGTTCCGATCTTCGCCGTCGCCATGGGCCTGTCTCAGCCGCTCATCGCCCGGCGGTACTGCTGATGAAGAACCGGCTCAAGGTCCTGCGGGCCGAACGCGACTGGAGCCAGGCAGACTTGGCCGAACGCCTGGAGGTCTCGCGCCAGACCATCAACGCCCTGGAGACGGGCAAGTACGACCCCAGCCTGCCCTTGGCCTTCAAGATCGCCCGGCTGTTCGGCCTGCCGATCGAGACGATTTTCCAGGACGAGACCTGACCTGACGCGGCCGCCCCGCCGCCAGATGAGCCACTCGATCTACCCGCCCATCCCTCCCTCGGCGCGACGCCGAAGCCTTTCGCGCGTCCGTCATCCAAGGAATACGATCATGACCTACCGCCGACCTTCCTTCCCGTTGATCGTCCTCCTGCTGGCGATCCTGGCCGCCGTGGGCGTGTTCGGCGGGGCGCACGCCGCGCCCCTGGCCGTCCCCTCGGCCGCCGCGCCCCGCTTCACCATCGCGGTGACGGGGCAGGGGCCCGACGTGATCCTGATCCCCGGCCTCGCCTCCTCGGCCGCCGTCTGGGACGACACCGTCAAGCAGTTGCAGGGGCGGTACCGCCTGCACGTGGTCCAGGTGGCCGGTTTCGCCGGCGCGCCGGCCGGGGCCAACGCCGAGGGGCCGGTGATCCAGCCGACCGTCGACGCCCTGGACGGCTACATCAAGTCGGCCAGGCTGAAGTCGCCCGCCGTGATCGGCCACTCCATGGGCGGGTTGATGGGCCTGATGCTGGCCCGCCAGCACCCCGAGGACGTCGGCCGCCTGATGGTCGTCGACAGCCTGCCGTTCTACGCCATGGTGTTCTCGCCCGCCGCCACCGTGGAGACGACCAAGCCCCAGGCCGCCGCCATGCGCGACCGCACGGCCTCCGCCACGCCCGAGGCCTGGACCGCCATGGAGACGGCGATGATGGCGCGCCTGGTCAAGTCGCCCGAGGGCCTGAAGTCGGCCACCGCCGCCACGATCGCCTCGGACCGCTCGGTGGTGGCTCGCGCGCTTTATGACGACCTGACCACCGACCTGCGCGGCGAGCTGGCTTCGATCAAGACCCCGACGACGATGCTCTATCCGTGGGACCCGGCCATCGCGCCCCAGGCGGCGTTCGACCAGCTCTACACCGGCGCTTACGCCCCGATGACCCAGGCCAAGGTCAAGCGGATCGACGGCTCGTACCACTTCATCATGCTGGACCAGCCGGCCGCCTTCGCCTTCGAGGTCGAGAGCTTCCTGAAATAGAGACGGCTTGCCGGTGGAGCTCAGGACCGGAACAGTGGCGGGATGATGATTCTGCCCGGATCTGTCCGCCGCTTCGCTCTCGCCCTCGTCGCGCCCGTCCTCGTCGCCGCGCTGGCGATGGGGGCGAGCCCCGTCCTGGCCGAGCCCGCCCTGTGGGCGATCAAGGACAAGGACTCCACGATCTACCTGTTCGGCACGGTCCATGTGCTGAAGCCGAGCACCCCGTGGCGCTCGCCGAAGATCGCCAAGGCCTTCCAGGACGCCGACGACGTGGTCATGGAGATCGAGCAGCCCGAGGATCCGGCGACCACGCGCGCGTTGATGATGAAATACGGCGTCGACCGAGCCGCGCCCCTGTCCACCAAGCTCAAACCCGAGAGCTACGCCAAGCTGCAGGCGGCCGCCCAGGGCATGGGCTTTCCGCCCCAGGCCCTGGAGCCCATGCGGCCCTGGCTGGCGGCGCTGACCGTGTCGCTGACCCCGCTGCTGAAGGCCGGCTACGATCCCGAGAGCGGCGTCGAGAAGCTGCTGACGGCCCAGGCCAAGGCGGCGGGCAAGCCGATCGCGGCCTTCGAGACCATGGAGCAGCAGGTCCGCTTCTTCGCCGACATGACCCCGGCCCAGGAGGCCCAGCTGCTGGAATCGACCCTGGACGAGATCGACGACGGCCCGGCCAAGATCGACGCCCTGGTGGCGGCCTGGGCGGCCGGCGACCAGGGCGAGCTGAAACGCCAGATGGTCGACGAGATGCAGACCGAATATCCCGACGTCTACAAGCTGCTGCTGGTCGACCGGAACCAGGACTGGGCCAACCAGCTGAAGACCAGGCTGGCGGGCTCGGGTGTCAGCTTCGTGGCGGTCGGGGCGGGCCACCTGACCGGACCCGACAGTCTGCAGGCGCAGCTGGCCAGGCTGGGGATCAAGACCGAGCGGGTGGAGTAGGGCCACCGCTAGCCCGCGCCAGGAGTTCGCGGAGGTCGAACCCTGCGGGGCGAGCGCCTAGAGCTTCGCCTCGCGCAGATAGATCGACCGCCTCGGCGTCGACATGACCCGGTGCAGCATCGGCTCGAAGGCTTCCAGCGGCATCGAGGCATAGGCCGGATCGAAGGCCTCCTGGTCGTAGATGTGGCAGAACTGGGCGGTGTATTCGAAGCTGGGATGGCCCCGGAACTGGTCGCGCATTTCGCGGTCCAGGCCCAGGTGGTGGAAGAAGTAGTAGCCCTGGAAAATGGCGTGGTGGGCCACCATCCAGTGGTTCTGCTCGGAGATGAAGGGCTGCAGGATCGCTGCGGCGATATCGGCGTGATTGCGCGGACCCAGGATGTCGCCGATGTCGTGCAGAAGGGCGCAGACCACGTATTCCTCGTCGCGGCCGTCCTGGAAGGCGCGGGTGGCGGTCTGCAGGCTGTGGTCCAGCCGATCGATGGCGAAGCCGCCGCAGTCGCCCTGCAGCAGTTTCAGGTGCGAGACCAGGCGCTTGGGCAGGTCGCGGCCGAACGCGACCGAGGCGTCGGCGATGATCGCCCAGTCTTCCTGCGTGCCGTCGACCATGGCGTGGAACTTGGCGCGGTCATGGGCGCGTTCATGGGCGCGTTCATGCTCCTGCGGATGCTGGTGGCCGTCGGCCATGGCGCTCTCCTCCCGAACGACTGTTTGACCGATCGTGCGCCGTGCCACGAGCGTCGTCAACGCGGGGCCTAAAGAAGCCATTGAGAAGACGGCGCGAACCGGCTAGACGGGCTCAGCGCTTGGACGGCGCGGCTTGCCCATTCGTCCAATGCGGGCGTAGCTCAGAGGTAGAGCGTCTGCTTCCCAAGCAGAATGTCGTGGGTTCGATTCCCATCGCCCGCTCCAGATCCCTCAATGAAGCCGATGATGTTCGCCGCACCGTTTGGACGCGGCGGGGCGTGCTTGCGCCGACCCGGCGAAACTTGATACTTGGCCCTGAAGCGACGGGGCGGACTTGAGGGTCCGCCCCGTCGTCGCTATTTCGCGCTCTTGCTTTTCCCAGACAGACGAGACCACGCCCGTGGCGAAACCGGCCAAAGCCATCATCCTCAGCGCCGGCCAGGGCAAGCGCCTGTCGCCCCTGACCGACACCCGCCCCAAGTGCCTGGTCGAGCTTTCCGGTCGCACAGTGCTGCACTGGCAGCTCAAGCACCTGGCCCAGGCCGGGATCACCGAGGCGGTGGTGGTGACCGGCTTCGCCGCCGACACGGTCGAAAAGGAGATCGCGGCGCTCGACATCCCGGGCCTGACGGTCCGCACCCTGTTCAACCCCTTCTATGCCCTGACTGACAACCTGGCGACCTGCTGGCTGGCGCGGGGCGAGATGCGCGGCGACTTCCTGCTGCTGAACGGCGACACCCTGTTCGAGACCGGCATCGCCGAGCGCCTGATCGCCGCCCCGCCGGCCCCGATCACCGTCACCATCGACCGCAAGGCCGCCGGCTACGACGCCGACGACATGAAGGTGCTGACCGAAGGCCTGTCCCTGCGCGCCATCGGCAAGACCATCGACCAGTACGACGCCGAGTCGATCGGCTTCCTGCGCTTCGATCCCGAGGGCGCGGCCCTGTTCACCCGCATCGTCGAGCAGGCCCTGCGCGCGCCCGAGGGCCTCAAGCGCTGGTATCTTAGCGTCATCAACCAGATCGCCCAGGACCATGACGTGGTTCGCGTCCAGTCGATCGAGGGCCTGGACTGGGCCGAGATGGACTTCCCCGAGGACCTGCCGAAGAACCGCGAACTGGCGGCGGCCTGGATCGCGGCGGGCGAGTAGGATTCCGGATCCTTCTCCGTTTGGGGGAAGGCAAGGCGCCGCCGTTCGTAGCTGCCGACAATCCAACCACCTGGACGCCGTGAACCCTGTCACGGCGCTGTCATGCAACATGCCTATAGGCCGCAGGCTCGCGAAGAAGTAAGCGGGTCCTTACAAGCGACGGCGGACTCAACGACCGGCGCTTTTTCGATTCTCTCATGTCGGTTCGATTTTCCAGGAAGTGGTGGGGTTCAATGTCTCGTTTCAACGCACTTAAATGCGCGCTCCTGCTGGGCGCGGGTCTCTCGGCCCTGTCGTTCGCCAACGCGGCGCTGGCCCAGGAGGCGTCCTCGACCGCCCTGGACGAGATCGTGGTCACGGCCGAGCGCCGGTCGGAAAACCTGCAGAAGGTGCCGGTCTCGGTGGCCGTGGTCGGTGGCGACCAGCTGCGCGCCATCCAGGGCGGCGGCGACGACATCATCTCGCTGTCGGGCAAGGTGCCCAGCTTCTACGCCGAGACCACCACGGGCCGGATCTTCCCGCGCTTCTACATCCGCGGCCTGGGCAACATCGACTTCTACCTCGGCGCCTCGCAGCCGGTGTCGATCATCCAGGACGACGTCGTGCTCGAGCACGTGGTGCTGAAGTCGAACCCGGTGTTCGACGTCAAGCAGGTGGAAGTGCTGCGCGGCCCGCAAGGCTCGCTGTTCGGCCGTAACACCACCGCCGGCATCGTCAAGTTCGACACCAACAAGCCGACCCAGACCCTGGAAGGCCGCGCCAGCGCCTCGTACGGCACCTATGGCACGACCACCTTCGACGGCGGCATCGGCGGTCCGATCGTGGCCGACAAACTGGCCTTCCGCGTCTCGGCGCTCTACCAGCACCGCGACGACTATGTCGACAACACCTTCGCCGGCGCCAGCGCCGACGGCACCGTCACCCCGAAGAAGAACGCCATGGGCGGCTTCGACGAGAAGGACGTGCGGATCCAACTGCTGGCCACCCCGACCGAACAGCTGACGGTCCTGGCCTCGGCCCACGCCCGCAACTACGAGGGCACCTCGACCCTGTTCCTGCGCGGCGCGCTGAAAAAGGGCTCCAACAGCTCGACCGCCCCGCGCGACAGCGTCGCCTTCGACGAGGCCAACAACAACCCGCAGGCCTACGACACTCAAGGCACGTCGCTGAACATCGCCTACGACTTCGGGCCGGTGACCCTGACCTCGATCAGCGCCTACGAGACCACCAGCGGCTACAGCCGCGGCGACACCGACGGCGGCGCGGCGGCCAACTTCCCGGTGGCCGGCGCGCCCAACGGCTTTGGCCAGTCGATGGGCCAGGTCCGCGACCTCGACCAGCTGACCCAGGAAATCCGCCTGGCCAGCAACGGCGACGACCGCCTGAAGTGGCAGGTCGGGGCGCTGTACTTCGACTCGCGCGACACCACCGACTTCTTCCAGCGCGCCTATTTCCTCACCACCGCCGCCCGCAACCCCAACAACTGGGTCGAGCTGAACAACCTCAACACCTCGTGGGCGGTGTTCGGCCAGGTCAGCTACAAGCTGACGGACGCCCTGACGGTCACCGGCGGCCTGCGCGACACCTACGACGCCAAGAAGACCGTCCTGGCCAAGACCGCCAACACCGCCGCCAACGTCTCCACCTATGCCGGCCGCCGCTACGTGCGCCTGTCGGACGAGCAGGTCAGCTGGGATCTGTCGGCCAACTACGAGGTCAATCCCGACCTGAACCTCTACGCCCGCGTGGCCAAGGGCTTCCGCGGCCCGACCATCCAGGGCCGCTCGGCGGTGTTCAACAGCGACTTCACGACCGCCAATTCCGAGACGATCCTGTCGTGGGAAGCCGGCTTCAAGAGCACGCTGCTGGACAACACCCTGCGCCTGAACGCCTCGGCCTTCACCTATGAGGTCAAGGACATCCAGCTGAACGGCAACGATTCCAACGGCAACGGCGTCCTGTTCAACGCCGACAAGGCCAAGGCCTACGGCCTGGAAGCCGACGCCGAATGGCGCCCGATCGCCAACCTGACCCTGACCGCCGGCGTCAGCCTGCTGCACAGCGAAATCAAGGACAAGCGCGTCTACGCCCAGGTCTGCGCCCTCAACAGCGTGGTGGTCTGCACGGTCAAGAACCCGACGATCGCGATCGTCGGTCCGTTCGGCACCAGCACCTTCGCCCAGATCGACGGCCAGCCGCTGCCCAACGCGCCGAAGTACAACCTCAGCTTCACGGGCCGCTATGACGTGCCGGTCGGCGCCGACGGCAAGCTGTTCGTCGCCACCGACTGGAACGTCCAGGGCTATACGAACTTCGTGCTCTACAAGACCGACGAGTTCTACTCGAAGGGCAATTTCGAAGGCGGGCTGAAGCTCGGCTACGAAGGCGGAAACGGCGCGTATGAAGTGGCCCTGTTCGGCCGCAACATCACCAACGAGAAGAACCTCAAGGGCGTCATCGAGAACTACATGGCGGCCGTCTACAACGAGCCGCGCATCGTGGGCGTCTCGGTCAGCGCCAAGCTGAAGTAGTCTTCGCCGACATCGTCGGACCTCTTGAAACCCCGTCGCCGGCTCCGGCGGCGGGGTTTTTCGCGCCTGCTCCTCAAGGGATTCCTTGAGTTGCAGAAAACGAAAGTTTCTATCGCCGATTGCGGTAACGGCCGAGTTCGGTCAGGCTCCTCCGAGGACGGCGCGCGTGGATGGCTCAGTATCGCGTCGGCAAGTCGCGACGGCGGCGTCCTGCTTCGAAAACCAAATTTTTGAAGAGAGAGGGAGCATCCATGTCACTGAGAGTTAATGGCCCGCCGCTGCAGCCCGGCGACAACCCACCGCCGCAAGACACCAACACCGACGGCTGGGCCTCGCGCCTGGCCAAGCTGATCCCCGCCGAGGCGCTGGGAACCTATGCCGCGACCGTGGCGCTGATCCCGGCCTCGGTCACGGGCGTGGGCAAGCTGATCGGCCTGATCCTGATCGCCGTGGCCTGCATCGCGATCCTGGTCGTGGTCCGCGTCAAGTCCACCTCGAAAGGCGGCGTAAAGCCTCAGGTGCTGGGGATCGTCATCTCGGCGATCTCGTTCGTCATCTGGACCGCGACCCTGGGGGCGAACTCACCCATTCCGTTGCCGTCCTCGGTGGCGTTCGTCCCCACGATCGTGGCGCTGCTGTGGGTCGCCGCGATCGGGGTGTTCTATCGCGGGGACGAAGGGAACGCGCCCGAGGCCGCCACCAGCTGAGCGGCGCGAGGGATCATCCCTCGACCAGGGATCGCACCAGGTCCAGGTCGGCCGGCTTGTCGACGTCCACCGCCGCCAAGCCGTGCCGCGCCCGCACCGCCGCGGCCCTGACCCCCGCCAGGCGCCCGATCCGCGCGACCATCTCGTCCAGGGTCATCTGGCCCAGCAGATAGCGGATCAGCGTGACGGGGCCGAACAGGGCCGCGATCTTCCACGGCTGTTTGCGATGCTTCTCGACCGTGCGCCACAGGTCGATGGCCCGCAGGCTGGCCGGGGTCTTCAGGTAGAACAGGTTGCAGCCCGAATAGCGGCCGTCGCGAAACGCCAGGTAGGTGCGCTTGGTGGTCGGCGCGGCGGCCTGCACCAGCGCCTCCTCGCCCAGCAGGATGGCGATGTCGGCGTCGGCCGGGGTGTCGGCCATGAAGTCGCTCACCCATTCGGCCTGCAGCAGAGCGTGGTCCACGGTCGTGACCAGGAGGGGCGTGCCCATGGCCTGGGCGCCGTCGTGGACGCTCTGGCTGGGGCCGGCGGCCGAGGGCAGGCGCGATAGCGTTGCGCGGGTGGTCTCGTCGGCCAGGGCCGCCTCCAGGGCCGCGTCGTTGGTCGAGACGCCGATGCGCTCGGCGCCGGCCTTGTCCAGCGCGTCCAGCACCCGGGCCAGCAACGTGCGACCGCCCAGAACGATCAGGCCCTTCTGGCTGACGCCGGCATAGGCGGCGACAGGGTCGACGCCGCCGCGCGAGCCGGCCAGCACCAGCGCCTGGAACGCAGCCACGGCCCTAGATCGCCTTCTCGTAGATCCGGTAGGTCTTGTAGATCTCCGCGCCCATGGCTTCCGAGATCCGGCGCATCGGCGCGTTGTCCTCGAGGATCCACGAGAACTCGAACTTGTCGTAGCCCAGGGCCAGGCCGGCGTCGCGGCCGGCGTTCATCAGGTGGAACGGCACGACCTGGCCGCGCAGGCTGTCGGCGAACTTGCGTTTGAGGCCCATCAGCGGGATGCGGATCGACTTCACCCGCTTGACCTTCAGCCGCCACAGCAGCTTGGCCCAGCCGAACGGCAGCAGCTTGCCGTTCAGGCCCTCGATGGCCTCGTTGACATTGGGCAGCAGCACGATGAAGCCGGCCGGCTCGCCGTCGATCTCGGCGAACAGGATCAGGCGCTTGTCCAGCACGTCCTTCAGCGACTTGCCCAACTGGGCGGTCTCGGCCTCGGTGGTCGGCACGAAGCCCCAATTGCCCGACCAGGCGTCGTTGAGGATGTCGGTCAGGGCTTTGACCTCGTCGTCGTAGCGGCTCATGTCCAGCTCGCGCAGGGTCACGCCCTCGGGCAGGCCGCGCTTGACCCGGCGTACCACCACCGGCGGCAGGGCCGCGCGTGGGTCGCAGACATAGGCGTAGACGTCCTTGGCCTTGGCGTAACCCTGCTCCTCGACCCGCGCGGCGGTGTAGCGCGGGTCGTGGCCCATCATCACCATCGGCTTGCTGTCGAAGCCGTCGACCAGCAGGCCGACCTCTTCGTTGATCGACAGGTTGAACGGACCCAGGGCCCGGTCGCAACCGCGGGCCTTCAGCCAGTCCTCGGCGGTGCGGAACAGCAGGCTGAAGATCGCCGGATCATCCTCGGCGGCGATCATGCCGAAATTGCCGGTCTTGCCGGTCCCGACCTCGGTGGCCAGATGGTCGATCTGGGCGCTGATCCGGCCCACGTCGCGGCCGCCGCGCACGGCCAGCCACATCTGGACGTCGGCATGCTCGAAGAACGGGTTGGTCTTGGGCGTCAGGGCCGCCATCCGCTCGTACATCAGCGGCACGACCCAGTTGGGGTCCTTGGCGTTGAGGCGGTTGGGCAGGTCGACGAACCGCCTCAACTCGGCCTTGGAGCCGACCGGGACGATCGTGAGGTCGGAATCGGTGGTGTCGAACGGCATTCAGCCCTCCAGGACAACAAGTGCGTAGATCGCGAGGGCCGCGAAAATGGTTGGGCCGCCCCAGACGGCCAGGGCGGGGGACAGTGAGCCGCCTTCGCCGAGCGCGGACAGCAGGCCGTTGACCACCAGGAAGACCAGGCCGGCCGCCAGGCCGGCGGTCAGCAGCACCGCGCCTTGTCCGCTGCGGAAATTGGCCAGGGCGACCGGGGCGCTGAGCAGCAGCATGACCAGCGAGGCGAATGGCCCGGCGAAGGCCGCCAGCAGGCGCGTCTCGTAGAAGCTGCTCGGACGGTCGCCGCCGCCGCTCAGCAGGGCGCGGCGGGCCGTGGCGGCGGTCGGCACGGGGCTGTCAGCGAACAGGGCCTGGACGTCCTGCCGATGCAGGGGCGAAGGCCAGCCCATCCGGGCGGCGGGCGTGACGTTCACCTGCTCGCCGTTGAACCGGACGATCACGGGGTTGACCAGGGTCCAGCCGCTGGCGCGGGCATAGGTGGCCGACGGCGCCTCAATGCGCTCGACCAGCCGGCCGACCTTGTCGCGCCGATAGACCTTGACCGCCTTCAGGACGCCGCCGTCGGCCGAGGCGCCGCCGGCGATCACCAGGTCATCGCCGGCCCGGAAGCTGCGGGGACCGGGAACCTTGCGGTCGGCGACCGGGGTGGTGGCCTGCCACCAGTCGGCCAGCACCGGATCGGTGCGCGGGGCGATCAGCTGGGCGCAGCCGAAGTCGACGGCCATGACCAGCAAGGCCACGGGCAGGGCCATGCCGACGATGCGGTAGGCCGAGATGCCCGTGGCGCGCATGGCGATGATCGCGCTCTCGCGGGCCAGCTGCGAGAAGGCGAACAGTCCGCCGGCCAGGGTGGCGATCGGAGCGACCTGCTCGATCAGCCGCGGCGAGCGCAGGGCGGCGTAGTACAGCACCCCCGCCGTCCCCAGGCCGCGGTCCAGGATGTCGGTGGTCACCTCCAGCAGGTCGAGGATCTGCAGGATCGAGAACAGGATCAGAGCCGCGCCGAGCACGCGCGTGCCGACCGTGCGCAGGACGTAGAGCTGGATCTTCATGCGTCGGCCTGCTCGAACTTGTCCCGGAACATCCGCCGGAAGCGCTTGATGCCGCCGCCGAAGCTCTGAATGAGGTCGGTGACCGGGGTCTGACCGGGCCGCTTGCGGCTGCCGACGAACATCCAGACGCTGAGGCTGGTGAAGATCAGCCACGGAAGGCCGATGGCCGCCAGCGGCATGGCCTTGCCCGACTCGGCCAGGCTCTGGCCCAGCTGCAGGCTGTGCTGGAAGGCCAGCAGCAGCACGCCGGCGATGATCAGGCCGGGGGTGCGGTTGCCGCGCTTGGCGGCCAGGCCCAGCGGGAAGGCCAGCAACGGCAGGAAGGGCAGGAAGGCGGCTCGGGCCAGGCGGCCGTACAGCTCGGCCAGCAGGGTGGGGCGCGGCACGATGGGGTTGGGGCTCTCGGCCTGGCGGGCCAACTCGCCCAGGGTCAGTTCGCGCTCGTCGCCGCCGCGACTGCGCAGCAGGGCCGCCGCGCCGGACAGGGGGACGTTGGTGGTGAACTGGTCGAACACCAGGATGCGGTACTCGCCGCGGGCGTCCAGGCCGATCCGCTGGCCCCGGCGCAGCAGCATGATGACGTTCTTGCCGTCGGGGGCCGAGCGCAGGTCGGCGGTGGCGGCGGTGATCACCTCTTCCCGCCCGGCGGCGTCCATCCGGCGGATGAACACCCGCGTCAGCTGCTGGCCCGCCGGATCGGCGCCGTCGGCGGTCATCAGCAGCTTGGGCTGGTCGATGAAGGAGCCGCCGTTCAGCTTGCCGTTCCAGCCGGCGTTGATCGCCTCGTGCATCACCGCCCGATAGGCGTAGCGGCTGTAGGGCTGCATGTAGCCGAAGACGATCAGGCTGAAGACCATCAGGAACAGGCCGACATAGACGAACGGGGCGGCGATGCGGGTGAGGGACTGACCGCTGGCCAGCAGGGCGTCGATCTCCGAGCCGTCGCTGAGCTTGGTGATGACGATGAACAGCGCCACGAAGAACGCCACCGGCAGGGCCAGGCCCAGATAGTGCGGCACCAGGTTGGCGGCCAGCTCGGTCACGTAGCCGAAACGGGCGCTGCTCTGCGACAGCACGTCCAGCAGGCGCAGGACCCTCTCGAGCAAAAGGGCGATCACCGTCACGCCCAGGCAGCCGACGATCGGCCAGAGCAGCATGCGCAGCAGATAGGCGTCGATCAGCCGGAAGCGGGCGGTGCCGTGCGGCGTGGGGATGGGCTTCTTCACGCGGCCGACCACGCCTCGGCCAGCGTCCCGGCCAGCCGCTCGGCGGCGTCCAGGTCCAGATCGACCGTCGAGCCCAGGGCGGGAACGGCGGGCCAGCCGGCGTCGTTGTACACCCGGCCTTCATGCTCGCGCGTCCCCGCGTAGCGCGGGATCACGTGGAAATGCACGTCCTTGTCGACCATCATCAGCATCAGGTAGTTGATCTTCTCGTACGCGACCACCTTGGCCAACATCCGCTCGACGCCCTGCGTCGCCGTCTTGAGGTCGGCGAAGGCGGCCGGACTCAGCTGGGAGAAGGCCTCGACCGATTCCTTGCATACCAGCACCAGCGACCCAAATGTCGGTTGCTTGGGACGCACCAGGATCAGCCAGCTGTCGGTTTCGGCGACCTTGGTGCGCGGGAAACCGAAATTCTCAGCGGTGGGATTGGTCATGTCGGCCTCGCCTCCGGGCGTTCGCCGCCGTTGCTCCTACAATAGGGACGCCGTCATTTCCATGGAAGCACGATCCGCGTTGTTCGCCTCGGTTCTGGCCGTTTTCGCCCTCGTGAGCGGACCGGTGTCGGCGGACGATTCCGGCGGCGGCGCGGGCGCGGGCGTCGCCAGCCCGGGCCGGACCTGCGAGGGCCGCCCGACGGGGGTTCGGCTCATCGTCCAGGTGGCGCGCCTGAAGTCCAGCCAGGGCGAGGTGGCGGTCACCGTCTACCCGTCCGATCCCCGGCGGTTCCTGGCGCCGCACGGCAAGCTGATGCGGGTGCGCGCCAGGGCCGACGCGCCGGTGACCGAGGCCTGCTTCTACCTGCCCAAGCCGGACGCCTACGCCGTGGCCGTCTATCACGACGCCAACGCCAACCGGGACTTCGACCGCAATACCGTCGGTCTGCCGGTCGAGGGTTTCGCCTTCTCCAACGACGCGCCCAGCAAGGTCGGCGCGCCGACGTTCCAGGCTGCGCGGTTCACGGTCCGGCCTGGCGACACGGTCCTGCGCGTGAAGATGCGCTACGTCCGCTGAATCGCGGGCCGGCCGGCCTGGACCAGGACGTAGCGACCCAGTTCGCCCGTCTGGCCGGTGGCGGGATCCAACCCGCGGGCCACCAGCTTGACCTCGATGCCACCCTGCGCCTGGCGGTCGATCTCGACCCCGTGCCAGCGCGCCGCCGGGTGGCCGCGTTCGCCCAGGGCCGAGGCGGAGGGCACGCCCAGCACGGGGATCGCCGCGCCGTCCGGTCCAGGCGCGGTGGACACCGTCGCTTCGTGGGCGTGGCCGTGCAGGATCAGGTCGGCGCCGTGGCGCGCCAGCAGGGCGCGCAGGGCGTCCTGGTCCTCCAGCGACTTGCGCCGGGCCACCGCGCCCGGAACCGGCGGGTGGTGGATCAGCAGCACTCGGAAGGCGTCGCCATAGGCCGGGTCGCCCAGCAGGGCGTCCAGCCGCTCCAGCTGCGCCTGGCCCAGGCGGCCGGTGGCCAGATGGGGGGCGGTCGGCACCGCCGAACACAGGTTGAACAGCGCTACGCCGTCGCGCAGCCGCACCTGGGGGAAGGTGGCTTCGCCATCGTCGCCCAGCCACGGGGTCCAGGCCGCGAACGAGTCGCCGTCCCGAGCGCCGACCAGGGCGTCGTGGTTGCCGGGGCTGACGGTGATGTCGCGGGCGGGGCCCAGGGCCTCCAGCCAGACGCGGGCCGCCTCGTACTCGGCCTGGGACGCGTAGTTCGTCAGGTCGCCGGTGATGGCGATGTGGTCCGGGGCGTGGGCTTTAAGGTCGGCGATCACGACCTCCAGCACCTCGGGCCGATGCTCCCGGTGCTTGCGCCGCCAGGCGATCCGGCTCAGCAGCCGCTTGGACAGCAGGTCCCGCCAGCCGAACGCGCCCTTGGGCGGCGGCAGGTGGAGGTCCGAGAGGTGGGCGAGGCGGAATATCGACAAGTTTGGTTCACGGATTCTGGCGGAAGGGGCCGAAGCTGCTTATCAATCGCGCCAGGTTTCAAGGGGTTGTCTATCGTGAGCGCGGAAAATCAGCCAAATGAGGCCGCCGGCCCGTCCGCCGTCACGGTCGGCCAGGCTAAAACCCGCCTCTGGGGCATGAGCTCCGCCGAGCGGTTGTCGCGAATCTACCGCCGCGTGGGCCTGGTCGAGGCCGGGCCCGAGACCGTGTTCATCGCCGGCGACGTCGTCGTGGTCGACGCCGGCTGGGTGTTCGACGAGTCGCTGATCAAGGCCCTGGCCGGACGCCCCGGCGTGGCCCTCGTCGACGAGACCGGCCGAGTGGTGGCCGTCAACGTCCCCGCCGCCCAAGCCCGCGAGGCGATTGTGCGGCTGGACACCGGCGAGGACGTCACCGCCCTGGCCGCCACCCGCCTGACGGCGCTGGAGCTGGGCTCGGCCTACAACAGCGCCCTGCGCAAGCGCGAGCCGCCGGTGCTGGAGCGCCTGACGCCCGAGACCCGCGTGGCGGTCGAGAAGCGCCTGTTCCAGGGCTCGTACAAGGGCGTCACCGACCTGGTGACCAAGTACGTCTGGCCCACGCCCGCCCGGATCGTCACCCGCTGGTGCGCCCTGGCGAAGATGACCCCCAACCAGGTGACCCTGATCGGCTTCCTGCTGGTGCTGGCCGCCTTCTGGCTGTTCTGGACCGGCCAGTGGGGCTGGGGCCTGGTCTGCGCCTGGATCATGACCTTCCTCGACACCGTCGACGGCAAGCTGGCGCGGGTGACCCTGACCTCGTCCAAGTGGGGCAACGTCTTCGACCACGGCATCGACCTGGTCCATCCGCCGTTCTGGTGGTGGGCCTGGTATGTCGGCGTGGGCGCGGTGGGCTTGACCATGCCGCATGGCCCGCTGGCCCTGGCGATCATCGTCGGCGGCTATGTGCTGCAGCGGGTGGAGGAGGGGATCTTCCTGGCCCTGTTCAAGGTCGAGATGCACGCCTGGCGGCCGTTCGACAGCTTCTTCCGGCTGATCACCGCCCGCCGCAACCCCAACCTGATCCTGCTGACCCTTGCGGTTCTGGCGGGCCGTCCCGACATCGGGTTCCTGGCGGTGGCGGTCTGGACGGCGATCTGCCTGGTCGTGCACGCCGCGCAGATCCTGCAAGCCCTGGGGGCTCCGAAGGGGGCCGTCGTTTCCTGGTTGTCGCGCTGATGCGAGTGGGCGTCGTCCGCAATCCGATGAGCCACGCCAATATCGGGCGGTCCGAGCCTGATGGGCCCGGCCAGACGCCCGACGCGGTGCTGCTGGTCGAGCCCGCCACGCCCGAGGCGCTGGAACAGGACCTGCAGGCCTTCGCCCAGTGCGGCGTGAAGATGCTGGTCATCGACGGCGGCGACGGCACCATCCGCGACGTGCTCAGCCGCGCGGCCACCATCTTCGGCGAGGCCATGCCGCTGATCGCCCTGATCCCGTCGGGCAAGACCAACGTCCTGGCCATCGACCTGGGCGTGCCGCGCGACTGGACCCTGGCCAAGGCCCTGGCCGCCGCCCGGTCCGAGACCGCGGTGATCAAGCACCGCGCGCCGCTGGAGGTGCGCTGGGACGACGGGCGGCCCAGCCTGCGCGGTTTCGTGTTCGGCCTGGGCGCCTTCGTGCGCGCCACCAGCCTGGCCCAGACCGTCCACAAGACCGGCGCCTTCCACAGCATCGCCGTGGCCATGAGCGTGCTGGGCGCGCTGGTCGGTACGGTTATGGGCGGCAAGCGCGACCAGTGGCGGGCCGGCGTGCCGCTGTGCCTGGCGATCGACGGCGAGGAGACCCGCACGGCCGACCGCTTCCTGGTCCTGGCCACCACGCTCAAGCGGCTGCCGTTCGGGGTCAAGCCGTTCGGCCCGCCGCGCGAAGGGCTGAAGTTCCTGGACGTCGACGCCCCGCCCCGAGGCCTGCCGGGGGCCTTTCCGGCCCTGGTGGCCGGCAAGGAGTCGGCCTGGTCGGGCCGGCGCGGTTATCGGCGCGGCGACGCCTCGCGGCTGCGGATCACCACGAACCAGCCCCTGGTGGTCGACGGCGACGTCTATGACGGCGCGGGCGGGGTGACCGTGGTGCTGGGGCCGACCCTGCGGTTCCTGGCGGGATGAGCGGGGCTGTCGCCAGCCTGGTGGGCGAGGAACTGCTGGCGCCCGCCCCGCCTCAGGCCGTGGCCCTGGCGACCCGGCTGCTGGACCGGTTCGAGGCGCCGCTGGCGGTGCTGTTCTACGGCTCGATCCTGCGCACCGGCGATTTGGACGGGGTGCTGGACTTCTACGTCCTGACCGAAGGCGTGCGCCCGGGCCTGAGGGGCCTGGCCACGCGGCTGCTGTGGCCCGATGTCAGCTATCACGAGCTGGAGCTGGACGGCCAGGTGCTGCGGGCCAAGGTGGCCACCATGACCCTGGCCCAGTTCCAGGCGGCGACACGGGGGCGGGGGATCGACACCACGATCTGGGCCCGCTTCGTCCAGCCCGCCGGCCTGGTCTGGAGCGCCAGTCCGGCCGTGGCTGGCCAGGTGGTCGAGGCCGTGGCCGACGCGGCCCGCACCGCAGCCCGCTTCGCCGCGGCCCTGGGGCCCTCGGAAGGACCGCCGGCGGCCTACTGGTCGGCCTTGTTCCAGGAGACCTACGCGGCCGAATTCCGGGTCGAGAAGGGCGGGCGCGAGCGCTCGATCCTGGCCTTCGACGTCGCCCGCTACCACCGCTTGCTGGTCGCCTGCTGGCGGGAGGACGGCCTGCTGGACCTGGAGGCCGGCGACTCGGTCCGGCCTGCCCTGGACCCGGCTGAACGCCGGCGGATCCAGGCCGCCTGGCGCCTGCGCCGGCGGATGGGGCGGCCGCTGAACTACGCCCGCCTGGTCAAGGCGGCCTTCACCTTCGACGGCGCGGCGCGCTACGCCGCCTGGAAGATCGAGCGCCACACCGGCATGGCCGTGGCCCTCACGCCCTGGCGCGAACGTCACCCGGTGCTGGCGGCTCCGGGGGTGCTGTGGCGACTATGGCGACAGCGCGAGGCGCGGGATGGGGTCAAGAAAAGCGTTTAGGGACGGGGACACGCCCTTGCGGCGTGTCCCCATTTCCAGGCTCCGTGAATGCTGATGGGGACAGGCCGCGAGGGCGTGTCCCCGCCAAAAAGGAAAAGGCCCGAGGTTTCCCTCGGGCCTTTCGCGTTTCAGGCGCTTGAACGTTCGACCTAGGCCGAGACGCGCTTCAGCGGGGCTTCGATCAGGCCCATGGCCACGCCGATCTCGGCGAACACGGCCAGCACCTGATCGATCTGCTGCTCGCTGTGGGCGGCGCTGACGCTGGTGCGCAGCAGCGGGCGGCTGTCCGGCGTGGCCGGCGGCAGGGCCAGGTTCAGATAGACGCCGTTCTGCAGCAGGGCGTTCCACATGCCGATCGCGCGCTCGGTGTCGGGCATGGTGATGGCCACGATCGGGCTGGAGGTCGGGCCGGTCATGAAGCCCATGGCCGAAAGGCCGTCGTACAGGCGGCGGGCGTTGGCCATCAGCTTGTGGCGCAGCTCGGGCTGCTCTTCCAGGCGGCGCAGGGCGGTCACGGTCGAGGAGACCACGGCCGGCGGCAGCGAGGCGGTGAACATGTACGGACGGCAGGTGACGCGCATGACGTCGAAGTCGTCCATGTCCGAGACGCAGAAGCCGCCGATGGCGCCCAGGCTCTTGGAGAAGGTGCCGACCACGAAGTCGACGTCGTCCTCGACGCCTGCCAGCTCGGCCAGGCCGCGGCCATGTTCGCCCAGCACGCCCATCGAGTGAGCTTCGTCGACCAGCAGGTAGCCGCCCAGCTCGCGCTTCACGGCGGCGATTTCCTTCAGCGGCGCGGTGTCGCCGATCATCGAATAGATGCCTTCGACGACGATCAGGCGCTCGCCCGGAACGTCCTTCATGCGGCGCAGGCGCTTGTATAGGTCTTCCGGATCGTTGTGGCGGAAGCGGATGACCTCGGCGTGGCCCAGGCGCGCGCCGTCATAGATCGAGGCGTGGCTGTCGGCGTCCAGGATCAGGTGGTCGCCGCGGCCGACCAGCGTCGACAGCACGCCCAGATTGGCCTGGTAGCCGGTGGTGAACACCATGGCGTGCTTGCGCTTGTAGAACTTGGCCAGGGCTTCCTCGAGCTCGACGTGCGCTTCGAAGCTGCCGTTGGCGATGCGCGAGCCGGTGGTGCCCGTGCCGCGTTCCTGAACCGCCTTGACCGACGAGGCGATCGCCTGCTCGTCGAAGGTCAGGCCCAGATAGTTGTTGGTGCCTAGCAGGATCGTCCGCTTGCCGTTGATCACGCCTTCGGTGGGCGAGACGACGGCGTCGAAGCGCACGCTGAAGGGATCGGCGCCGGCTTGCCGGATCGCGTTATACGCGTCGCGATACGCGAGGTGCTTGTCGAACAGCCCCATGGCTTAGGCCCTATTCCGTAGGTCTTTAATCAGGGAGGCCAAGTCTCCGGCGGTTTCCACCGAAGCCAGGCGATCCAGAGGAATGGAGATGTCGAAGGTGTCTTCGAGCTCCATGATGATGTTCATCAAGGCCAAGGAATCGACGGCCAGATCGCGGCCAATATGGGTGTCGTTAGTCACATCGACAGAGCGCCCGAGCACCTTGCTCGTAGCCAAGCCGATTTCACGTAAAGTGAGATCCGTAACAGCTTCCATCGACGCGACGATATCCCCGACCAAGGTCCTACATAACCGAATTGTAACAGCCGTCTCGACCGAAAATCGCCGGATTCGACTATTTCCGAGACTTTTTATCCTTCAACCAGCCTTCCGAACGATACCAGCGCACGCTTTGCGCGAATCCCGCCTGGAGAGAGTAACTCACCGGCGGAAAGTCCGGAATCGGATCGTTGCTAGATAGGCCCCAATCGGCGTGAAGCAACTCCCGAGCCTTGCCCGGGGTGAGAATTGTGTCCTTCCCGGTGACGAATGAAGCCCATTTTGACAGCACCGCCAAAGCCTTGATCGCGCCCGAGGGGACCCGCACCAGCCTTGGCGACCTGCCGACCGCCTTGGACGCGGTCTGCATGAGTTCGACCCAGCCATAACCCTCCGGACGGTTGTCGGACAAGCTGAGCAACCCGGGGCGCGGCGTTTTGACCAGGGCCGCGATCTTCGCCGCGGCGTCGTCGACATGGATCCAGGCCATGCGGGTTTTTGGGCTCAAAACCGGTAAAAACGCCGATTCCGAAGCCATTTTGAACAGTCTGAGGGTCTCGACATCGCCCGGTCCGTAGATGGCCGGCGGGCGAATGATGGTCAGATCACCGCCAAAAATCTCGCGAGCTGCGTCTTCTCCGCCACGCTTGCTGCCGGCGTAGTCGGACAATTCCGGCTCGCGCGCGGCCAGGCTGGAGATCAGGATGAGTCGCGCCCCGGCTGTCCTGGCCGCCTGGGCGACTCGCCGCGAGCCCTCGACATTGGCCCGGTCGAAGGCGGCGCGGTCCCGCGCCTTGATCAGGCCCGCCACGTGGACGACGGTCTGGGCGCCGTCGCAGAGCGTGGCCAGGGCGCCGGCGTTGGCCAGGTCGCCGATCACCAGCTGCGGTTCGAGGCCCGCCCAGGCCGGGTCGGTGATGTCGCGCCGGGCCAGGACCCGGACGGTCCAGCCTTGCTCGGCCAGGACCCTGACGAGACGGCGGCCCAGGAAGCCCGTGGCGCCGGTGACGGCGACCACCGGACCGGCCCGGGCGTCGATCACGTCAGGGACGCTCGCCATAGGCGCCGGCCAGATAGGCGGTCTTGGCCTTGGAGCGGCTGAGCTTGCCCGACGAGGTCTGGGGCAGGGCGTGGGCGCCGACCAGTTGGACCTGGGCCTCGACCTGGTGGCGCAGGCGCAGGACCCCGGCGATCTTCTCGACCAGGGCCGCGCGCGTGTCGGCGTCGCCGCCGCGCGCCTGGACCAGCACCACCACGGTTTCCTCACCGTCGCCGGGGACCGAGAAGGCCGCCACGTCGCCGCTGCGCAGGCCGTCGATCTCGGCCTCGGCGGTCCATTCCAGGTCCTGCGGCCAGATGTTGCGGCCGTTGAGGATGATCAGGTCCTTGCCGCGGCCGGTGATGACGATCTCGCCGTCGACGAGGTAGCCGAGGTCGCCGGTGTCCAGCCAACCGTCGGCCGACAGCACGCGGGCGGTCTCCTCCGGCTGCTCGAAATAGTCTCGCATCAGGCTGGGGCCGCGGGCGAAGATGCGGCCCACGCCGCGCTCGGGCAGCACGGCGCCGTTTTCGTCGCGCACTTCCAACTGGTGCCCCGGCAGCGCCGGACCGTTGCGGGCGAATTCCCGCGAGCGCTCGGTGTCCTCGGTGACGACGGCCTCGTGCTGCTCCAGGCGCTCGACGTCCAGCCGCTCGGTCTTCAGGCCGCCGCCCAACGGGGCCATCGACAGGGCCAGGGTCGCCTCGGCCATGCCGTAGCTGGCCACGAAGGCCTTGTCCGAGAAGCCGACGCTGGCGAACCGCTCGGCGAAGGCGCGCAAGGGGCCGGTGCGGATCATGTCGCCGCCCAGGCCGGCGCTGCGCCACTTGGACAGGTCCAGGTGCTCGATCGAGGCCACCTCGGCCCGGCGGGCGCACAGCTCGTAGCCGAAGGTCGGGCTATAGGAGATGGTGCCGCCGTTCTTGGTGATCAGGTCCAGCCACAGCAGCGGCCGGCGCACGAAGGCGCCGGTGGGCAGCAGGTCGACCGACATCTGGCTGGTCATGGGCGACAGCAGGAAGCCGATCAGCCCCATGTCGTGGTACAGCGGCAGCCACGAGACGGCGCGGTCGGTCGGCCGCACCTGCAGGCCGTCGCGGGTGATGGCCACGGCGTTGGCCATCAGGGCCCGGTGGGTGACCACCACCCCGGTCGGAAAGCGCGTGCTGCCCGACGAGAACTGCAGGTAGCAGGTATTGTCCGGAGCGACGTCCGGCAGGGCGTCGCCCTTGCTGTCGGGCAGGTCGGCCAGCGCGCCGGCGAAGTTCAGCGGGGCCTTGGCGGCGACCTCGGCCACCCAGTCCTTCATGCCGGCGGGACCGATCAGGACCTTGGCGTGGGCCGAGTCCAGCATCCGGGCGATTTGCTCGACATAGGCGTCGCGGCCGCCTAGCGGCGCGGGCAGGGGCAGCGGCGCGGGGACCAGGCCGGCGTACTGGCAGGCGAAGAAGGCGCGGACGAAGTCGGCCTCGGTGTCGGCGATCAGGCCGACGCTGGATCCAGGCCTGGCGCCGGTCGCCAACAGGCGCGGGGCCAGCTCCAGCGCCTGTTCGCGCAGCCGGGCGTAGGGCAGGGCCTCGACCAGCTCGCCGCGCAGCGAATAGAGGTTGATCCCTGTTTCGCCGGCCGCGGCGAAATCGAGCGCGGCCGTCAGGGTGGGGAAGTCGGCGAATCTCACCGTTCGCGAGGAGGACGTCGGAGTAATCATTGCGAGAGGCCTTTGGCGCCGTTTTGACCTTCGGCGCAAGTTTGTTCGTCTTTGGGGCGGGCCGTTTCGGCCGCCAGGCTGCGGCGCAGGGCCAGATACATGCCGATCGCCAGGGCGGCGGCGACCGCGACCAGGGCCGCGCCGGCCCCGTCCAGGCCCGCGGCGCGGATCAGCGGAACCAGGGCGACCAGGTAGACCGCGCAGACCATGGCCCGCACCCGCAGGGCCAGGCCGGCCTTGCCCAGCGAGACCAGCATCGGCTCCAGCGGCATGGCCAGAACGCCGATGGCCGCGGCGGCCACCTGCCAGTTCATGATGCCCGCCCCGGCGGCGAACGGCTTGCCCATCACGATGGTCAGCACGTCGTCGCCGAACAGGATCGAGACCAGCAGCAGCACGCCGGCCACCGCGCCGCCGATCAGGCCGATCTGGCGCGACAGCCTGCGCATGGCGTCCTCCCCGCCGGTGGCGCGCATCTTGGCCAGTTCCGGATAGAGCGCCGGGACCAGCAGCTTGGCCGGCTTGGCCATGCCGTCGGCCACCTGGCGGCCCACGCGCCACATGGCCGCCTGGGCCGGGCCCAGGACCGAGCCCACCACCAGGGTGATCACCTGGCTGAAGGCAGTGTCGATGGTGCCGCTGAAATTGGTGGCCCAGGCGAAGCGCCAGACGCCGGGCAGCCCCTCGGACAACGGCCCGCGCAGGGTGAAATCCTTCAGCAGCTGCCGGCGGTTGAGATCCCACAGGGCCACGCTGTTGACATAGACGAAGGCCGTGACCGTGCCTGCGGCCCAGGCGGCCAGATAGGCCTCGATCGGGGCGTGCAGCGTAAAGCACAGGGCGCAGCCAATCAGGCGTACGGTCGAGCTGACGGCCTGCTCGGCCGCCAGGAACCGGAAGCGGTCGAACAGGCGCAGCAGGCCGACCGAGGTCGCCGAGTCCATCACCGCGATCGACAGGGCGTAGCAGGCGGCGGCCGGCGACAGGGCCGCCGGCCAGCCCAGGAAGTGGCCGAACAGCAGGGCGCCGATCACGCCCAGGGTCACCCCGACGGCGGCGCCGAGGCTGTCGAGCAGCAGGGTGAAGCGCAGGACCTGCTGGAAGCGCGGACGGTCGCCCTGCAGCAGGGCCGAGGCGCCGTACTGCAACAGGGTCTGCCAGGACTGGAACTTGGCGACCTCGCCGAGGAACTGGGCGAAGGCGTTGATCAGCACGATCACGCCCATCAGCTCCTTGCCCAGGCCGCGCGCGGTCAGGGCGATATAGGCCAGCCCGACCACGGCGTTGACCGTACGGCCGCCGAGCAGGGTTCCGGCATTGGCCAGGACCCGTTTGAGAACATTGGGTTCGCTGCTCATCGGAGGCGTCGAGATCTCGAAGACAGGCGCTCGACGATCGCCTGGGCGGCGCGGACCGAGGAGGGCGTTTCCCGCAGGTCGAAGCTTTCGGCGAAGCCCTTCTGCTGGGCCTCGACATAGTCGCCGTGCCCCCGCTGGGCGGAGGCGACGGCGTCGACGACGCCCTCCGCGCGGTCGAGCACAGGGCCGTAGCGCCAGTGATGGAAGCTCTCGTCGCCGCGCCAGGCCGCGCCGCTGGCGTTGAGGAACAGGCACGGCTTGGGCGTGCGCAGGAACTCGTAGACCTGGCTGGAGACGTCGCCCAGATAGATGTCGGCCGCGCGGGTGTAGGTCATGTCGATCGCCGCCGGCCCGCCCAGGTCGAGATGGATGCGCGGGTGGTCGACGAACGGCCCCAAGGCCTCGATCGTCCTGGCGTCCGCGCCTTCGAAGAGCCGGATATGGGGCGCGAAGATCAGATTGTAACGCTCGTCCGCCGCGAATTGCTCGAGAACCTCGCGTCCCCAGCGTGGCCAGGAGCCCAGGGTCGGGTGGAAATGCGGGTTGTACAGCACCACCGGCTTGGCCTGCGGAAAGGTCGGCAGCGGCGAGGACGGCAGGGCGTCGATGATGTCGAACTTGGGATAGCCGACCATGGCGCAGGTCTCTGGCGTGACCCAGCCCTCGGCGAGCATGCGGTCGCGCTGCTTGGGGCCGGCCGCCATCACCAGGTCGAACTGCTTGAGGCGCGGCTCGAACGGTCCGCCGCGGTCGCCCGCGCCGTGCTGGGTGTAGACCAGCCTGGTGTCCCGCACGCCCAACTTGCGCAGCAGGGCCGTGGTGCGTTCGGGGGTGACCACGGCGTCGTAGCGGCCCAGGCGACGGGCGTTGGCCGCCAGCATCAGGGCCTTGGGCGGCGTGGCCGCGCCCTTCAGCCGCAGATCCCGCAGCCAGGCGGGCGGCAGCAGGCGCGAGGGGATCGGCGGAACCTTCAAGGTCTCCAGCAGCGCGCGCACATAGTCCAGGTGCTCCTGGGTAGTCGTGGCGATGTGCACGTCGATGTCGGGCCAGCCCCTGGCCAGGGCGATGGCGATCGGCAGGCTGTGGAGGATCTGGTGGGTCTGGGCGATGTAGAGGAAACAGACGCTGGGCCGCTCTCCACGGCCCTTCGAGGCGGAGGTGATCACTGTTGCGGCGTGAGGCGCGTGCGCACCCGGCCCTTGAACAGCACCCGGTCGCCCTTGTCGCTGACCGAATAGCTGTCGGCGCGGATGGCGCGGTTGTTCGGGCCCGCGCCCTCGACCGCGGCCCCGCCCACCAGGTCGCCGGTGCGGGTGTCGACCAGGGCCTTCTGCGAAGCGAACTGGTAGCCCTGGCCGTTGTCGATCTTGACGTCGCCGGTCAGCAGCAGCGAGCCCTTTTCCTCCTGGTAGGCCCCGTCCTTGGAGACCACGTGGGTCGGGCGATCCGAACCATAGCCGCGGGTCAGTTGCGGGTTCTTCAGGAACACCTGGTCGGTGTTGTTCAGGTCGCGCGTCGCCGAGGTCGCGGTGATCAGGAAGGCCCGGCCGTCCTTCAGGGTGCCGGTGAAGCGCGGATTATCCATGCGCAGGGGCGCGACGGCGGCGGGCGGGGCGGACTTGACCTCCATGGCGCGGATCACGCCCTGACCGACGATCGCGACCGTCATGCCGATGGCGACGGCGGGCAGAACGGTCCGCAGCACGCGCACCGGTTTGCGATGGCGGTTGCGGTTCTTCTTGCGAACAGGACGTGGAACGGCGGGCGTGATGGCGATCATGGTCGTGGACTGAAGGCGATGGGCCGAAGCGACAGGTGAGGGACTTAAGCCTCCCGGCCCGATCTCCCAAGAGGTATTGCGACCCTGCCCCCGGCCGGGGGCGCGGTCAACGGCCGGTTATCGAGGCGCGAGGCCGATCAGGCTGGACCGTTCGGCGACGGTCAGCGGGCGCCAGCGGCCCTCCGGAAGGTCGCCCAGCACAAGGTCGCCGATCCGGACCCGCAGCAGATCGACGACGGTCAGCTCGACCAGTTCGCACATCCGCCGGATCTGGCGGTTGCGGCCTTCCTTGAGGACGAACCGCAGCTGCTGGCGGCCGACGACCTCGACCTGGGCGGGCCGCAGCTGGCGCTCGTCCAGTTCCAGGCCATGGCGCAGCAGGGCCAGCTTGTCGTCGGTGATCCAGCCGTCGACCCAGACCAGGTATTCCTTCTCCAGCTCCGAGGCCGGCCCGATCACCGCCTTGGCCACCACCCCGTCCTCCGAGAGGATCAGCAGGCCGCGCGAATCCATGTCCAGCCGCCCGACCGGGGCCAGCCTGTTGTCGAAGTCGGGGATGACCGGGCTGGCGCCGACCAGGGCTTCGCGGGTCAGCAGGCGCACGGCCGGAACCTGGCCTGGATCGGGTTGCGACGAGACGATCCCGACCGGCTTGTGGATCATCACCGTCAGAGCGCCCTCCAGCTGGGCCTGGGCGCGGTCGGACAGCACCAGGGTCTGGCCGGGTTCGATCTTGCGGCCGACGTCGTCGACCCTCTGGCCGTCGATCGACACCAGGCCCTGGCTGATCAGGGCCTCGGCCTCCCGGCGCGAGCAGACGCCGTTCTGGGCCAGCCAGCGATTGACGCGCTGGGGCTCGGCTTCGTCATAGAGGCGGGTCCAGGCCATGATCGCAGCGTCCAGAAAGGTGAGCGGGCCTGTCTAGGACCGGTCGGCGGGGTTCCGCAACCGCCATGGGGGCGTGGCCGTTCCACTGCGAGTGAAACTTGGCTTGGAGAAATCCCATGACCGATCGCGTCGACAACGACACCGCCCTTGAGGAGGTCATGGAATTCCTCGCCAATCCGCCCGCGCCGGGCACGCCGGAGGACGCCCGCTTCGGAGCCCGGCTGCGCCAGGTTCTGGCGGCCTCGATCATCGACGATCCGGTGGACGAGGATGATCCCGTGCCCAAGCCCGAGCTGGCCCTGGACGACGACCTACGCCGCAAGCTCGAGGCGGCGGCCAGGCGGCGGTCGAGCAACCCGTTCGGCGAGCATCCGGAAGGGATCGGCCCGACGCTGGGGATGGACTTGAGCAAGTCGTAAGGGCGGTGAGGCCCTAGCGACTGTGCACGATTGCCGATCTTTGGGCCGAATTCCTCGTCCTTCGACAAGCTCAGGATGAGGAATTCTACTCAACCGCCTCGCCAGTAGCCCTCATCCTGAGCCTGTCGAAGGACGAGGGCGGCGACGCTAAACGTCTGACGGTCCACAGACCCTAGACCCGGCCGCCTGGGCTATTCTTGAACGTATTGCCGACCTCGCGGGAATCGCCGCCGTCCGGCCCGGCCGTGCGCCGTTCCTTCCGGCCGGTCTCGGCCGTGTCCTTGTCTGGGATCTCGCCCAGCGGTAGGGCGTCGTTGGCTTCGCGGCCCTTGGTGTTGTTCTTCTCGCCCATGACGGCTCCTAGTGACGGGTGTGGTGTTCGGCGTTGCGCTTGCGGGTCGCGGCCGCCTTCTTGGCCGAGGCCGAGCGTTCGGCGGCCGTGCGGGAAGCCGCCGCCTTCCCCCCCTTCTCGCCGCCCTTGTGGGCCGCCGGATGGCCGGTGTCCTTGCCGCGGCCCGAGCCGCCGGGCCGCTTGCCGCCGCCGTCGTCCTTGTTGACCGTCGCCCAGGCCCGCCGCTCGGCCTCCTTGTCGGAGACGCCGCGCTTTTCGTAGCCCTCGGCGATATGGTCGGCCTTGCGCTCCTGCTTGTCGGTGTACTTGGACTTGTCGCCTTGGGGCATGTCGTCCTCCATCTGCTGTGGGAGGAAAATCCGTCGGTGGGACGCGAGGTTCCCAGGGCCAACCTTCGGAACAAGCTGAGCAATCGATCGTTCGAAGCCCATGGCGCGCAAGCTGAAAGTGTTCTGCTGGTCCGACGGCCTCCACGACTACACGGTGGCGGCGTCCTCGCGCGCCAAGGCGCTGGAGGCGTGGGACGTCGGCCGCGACCTGTTCAAGGACGGCACGGCGCGCGAGATCGTCGAGGGGCGAGCCCGCGACGCCGCGCTCGATGCGCCGGAGACCGTCGTCACCACCCCGGCCGGCGGCCTGGGCGCGGCGTTGAAGGCCTTGCCCGCCAAGGCGCGGCGCAAGCCGTCCAAGGCCGAAACGGCGCGGGCCGAGAAGCTGGCCGCCCTGAAGGCGGACCTGGAGGCCGTCGAGGACGAGGCCGAGGCCTCGGAACTGGCCTTCGCCGAGCGGCGCTCGGCGCTGGACGCGGAGGAGGCGGCGGCGATGGAAGGCTTCGAGGCGCGGCGGACAGAGCTGGAGAAGGCGATCAAGGTGGCGCGGAGTTAGGCTTTGGGATAGCGGGCGGGGACACGCGCAGGCGCGTGTCCCCAGGACCGTCCCGGTCCTAAGCCGTCACGTAGCGGATCAGGGCCGCCATGTTTTCGATATAGGCGCCGGTCGAGATGCCCGGCTTGGGTACGTCGGCGAGGTAGGGCGAGGTGTCGGTGGGATCGCCCACGCGGGTCTGCGAGAACTCGCCCGGGGTCACGGTGGTCGAGCCGTCGCCGATATAGGGGTTGCTGACCGCCTTCATCGGCGTGGGCCACCAGCCCTCGGCGTTCAGCTCGGACATCAGCTGGGCGACCTGCGCCTCCGAGGTCTTGCCGTCGGCGGCCTTCAGGGCCCCGACATTGAGGTCGGACACCGAGATGTCCTTGGTGGTGAAGTAGCGCGGCAGGGCCTGGCTGCCGCCCTTGACCTTCAGCGGCGAGTCCTTGCTGGCCACCTCGGGCGGCGTGGCCTTCAGCGTCTCGTAGCGCTTGCGCAGCTTGTCGATATTGACCGAGCGGAACGACGAATAGTGGACGATCGTGTTCTCCCAGTGCTTGTCGACGAAGTACTCGCCGTTGAACACGTTGGAGCCGCGACGGTGCACGTAGAGCGGCTCGTTCGTGCCGATCTCGATGAAGGTGGGATAGCGCGGCTTGCCCGGGGCGATCTTGTCGTCGAGCTTCAGGCCGGCCAGCCAGTCGATGGTCTCGGGGATGCGGTCCAGGTACTTCGGGTCGCCCGTCAGCTGATAATAGTCCATCAGGTTTTCGAGGTTGCCGGCCGTAGTGTGGCTGGCGAAGGCCTTGGGTTCGTAGGTGCGCGCCCCGGCCGGCTTGAGGTCGGCCACCGTATGCTGCAGGCCCCAGCCGGGTTGCGGCATCGGCTGGTGGGCGGCGATGTAGATGTCCATGGCCCGCTTGATCGGGTCCAGCACGCGCTTGTCGCCCAGGGTCTGCCAGACCATGATCAGGAACTTGATGTTCTCGTCGACCACGCCGTCGTTGAAGGTGATGTAGCCGGTGTAGTCGGGGTGGCCCTTGTTCTCGAAGCCGCTCATCAGCGGGAAGCGCTGCGGCCAGCCGCCGTTCGGGTACTGGGCGTCGAGGACGAACTGGATGGCCTTGTCCAGCGCCGGCCTGAAGGCCTTGTCCTTCTTTTCCAGATAGATGCGCAGCATCAGCTGGCAGCTTTCGGCGGTGCCCTCGTCGTCGAACGTGGCGTTGCCGTAGTAGTGCTGGAATTCCTCCAGCCGCCAGCCGTTCTTGCCGATGGTGTCGTACCACTTCTTCAGCGACTCCGGCCCGGCCAGGTCGCCCATGTAGTTCCAGCCGCCGGCGGGGTGCTGGATCTTGATCAGCGCCTTAGCCGCCTTCTTGGCCGCCTCGTAATAATACTCGTCGCCGGTGGCGTGGTAGGCGTCGAGGAACAGGTGGCCCATGGTCGCCGTGCCGGGCGGCTGGACCCAGATCATGGTCGGAAAGGCCTCCATCTCGCCGAACCGCCGCGAGAAGTCGGGCAGGTAGCTCCAGACATAGCCGCCCTCATAGGCGGCCTTTTCGGCCATGAAGGTGGTGGCCTTCTTCATCGTCGCCAGGACCTGGTCCCTGAACGGTGCGAGGCCCTGGGCCAGGGCCTTCAGCGGGGCCATGGCCGCGGCGGCGGCGAAGGTGGCGGTGGTCGTCGCCAGCAGGCGGCGGCGGGTGAGGGGGCTCAGCGGCATGGACGGTACTCTCCCAGGGGACCTTCGCGTCGAGCGACCCGCGACGCAAGGCCGCGGCAGGCTGGCTGGGAGAGGGACAGGAGGGCGACTTTGTCCCCCTTGATCCTGGTCGTCCTCCCGGTCGGTCCTTGCCGAAACCCCCGTCGCCGTTGGCCGGCGCGTTGTTGATCGCAGTTATGATACCGGTGTCATGACTTGACCAGCGCCTTTTGGTCGAGCTTTGTTATGTGACGCCGCGTCAGGCTCGTGCGACAGGCCGTCACGTTGTGTCAGGCCGGTCGTTCGGCGAGAACGGGTCATCGGTTTTTGAGGCGACGCCGCCGCGCCGGGTTCTGGTAGCGCGCGACGCCGTCCTGTTGGGGAACAGGACGACGGCCCCGGGTCAGCAATGATCCGGGGCCGTTTTCAGTTTTGAGACCGATCACAGCTAGGCTATTGATTTACATATTATATTACAATGTTCTGCGACTAGCGGTCACATGGTTCGACGCGTTCATCCCTCGTAAATACTCACTATGCCCAGCCAACACGACCACCTGAACGAAGCCGAGCACCTTGAGCGCCAAGCCGAGCTTGCCGACAGCGAGCACGCCCGTGAGGCGCTGCGCCGCATGGCCCAAACCTCGCGGCTGTCGGCCGCCCTGGTCGGCATGCTGGAAGCCAGCCGCGAAGAACACCCCGGCTGATCGGGCGCGTGGATCGCTCGTTTCCTCGCAAAGTCGTCCCCCAGATACACGCATCGCTTGAATTGCTACGCGGCTCGGTGAACATGGGCTCCAGCAAGGAGACCTTGGTGGCGGGCGAGGGATCGGACAAGGCTGTTCTGGAGGGCGCCGGGGCTTACTTCCTCAGCATCGTGGAAGCCAGCCGCGACTGCATCCGGGTGATCAGCCCCGAAGGCTTCGTCGAATACATGAACGCCCGCGGCCAGGCGCTGTTCGAGATCGAGGATTTCGCGGGCCGAAACCGCAGCCGCTACTGGCCGGACCTGTGGCCGGACGAAAGCCGCGCCGCCGTCGAGCAGGCCCTGCGGATGGCCCTGGCCGGCGAGGCCGCCGCCTTCCGCGCCCTCTGCCCCACCGCCAAGGGCGACCCCCGCTGGTGGGACACCACGGTGTCGCCGATCCTCGACGAGGGCCGGGTGATCCGCGTCCTGGCCACCTCGCGCGACGTCACCGGCGAGATGCGGTCCGAAGCCCAGCGGCAGCTGCTGGTCAACGAGCTGAACCATCGGGTCAAGAACACCCTGGCCACCATCCAGTCGATCGCCAGCCAGTCGCTGCGCAACGCCGGCGTCGACCTGGCCGTGCGCGGCGCGTTCGAGGGCCGGCTGATGGCCATCGCCGCTACGCACAACGTGCTGACCGACGAGAACTGGTCGGCCGCCAGCCTGCGCCAGATCATCGACGGTTCGGTCACCCCGTATCGCAGCAATCCGTCGCAACTGACCATCAGCGGACAAGACCTGAGGGTCTCGCCCAAGCCGGCGGTGGTGCTGGCCCTGGCCTTTCACGAACTGGCGATCAACGCGCTCAAATACGGCGCCCTGTCTTCGGCGGGCGGCCATGTCGACATCGGCTGGGCGGTCGGGGGCGGCGGCCAACTGGACATCACCTGGACCGAACAGGGCGGCCCGCCCGTCCTGCCGCCCGAGCGCCGCGGGTTCGGCTCGCGGATCGTCGAACTAGCCCTGCCCAACGAACTGGGCGGCGCCGTGGACGTCGACTATCGCCCGGAGGGCCTGCGCTGCCGCATCCACGCCCCGCTGGCCGCCCTCGACAAGGTCGACGCCTTCATGCCGCTGGCCTGAAGGGGGCGGTCAACTTCCCGACACCGTGAACCGCGATCCTGCTGGGCCGTTGTGCAAGCTTGAGCGGCGCTGAGGTCGCGGAGGCGCGTCGCTGATGATCCCACGGCAGGCGAAGACGGGGCTGGCGACCGCCTGGACGGCGGCTTGCGCCTTTGTCTTGCGCCATCGACTGTGGTTCGGGGCCGCGATCGGGGCGCTGCTGCCGCTGGCGGTGCTGCTGGTCTGGCTGGGCGCGAGCCTGCCGGTCTCGCGCGCCCTGGAGCCCCTGCCCAGCCGCGCCCTGATCCTGCTGGACGACCAGGGCCAGCCTTTCGCGCGTCGCGGGGCCTACAAGGAGGCGCCGGTGATCATCGCGGCGCTGCCCAGGCACGTGCCGGCCGCCTTCGTGGCCATCGAGGACCGTCGCTTCTACCGCCACATCGGCATCGACTTCCAGGGCGCGGCGCGGGCGCTGCTGGTCAACGCCAAGGCCCACCGCACCGTCCAGGGCGGCAGCACCATCACCCAGCAACTGGCCAAGAACGCCTTCCTGACCCCCGAGCGCAGCCTGCGCCGCAAGGGCCAGGAGGCGATGATCGCCCTGTGGCTGGAGCTGCGGCTGTCCAAGGACGAGATCCTGTCGCGCTACCTGTCCAGCATCTATTTCGGCGATGGGGTCTACGGCCTGGGCGCGGCGGCCCGGCATTATTTCGGCAAGCCGCCCGAGCAGCTGTCGATCGGCGAGGCGGCGATGCTGGCGGGCATCGTCAAGGCCCCAGTCGACCTGGACCCGGTCGACCATCCCCAGGCGGCGGGGGCGCGAGCCCGGCTGGTGCTGGACGCCATGGTGCAGACCAAGGCCATCAGCCGCGAGCAGGCGCAGGCCGCCGGCCATGTCGTGGCGCCCGCCACCCGGGCCGACCTGCCGGTGGGGGGCTATTTCGCCGACTGGATCTCGCCGCAGGTGAAGTCGGCCTTCGACGGGCCGGGCTATGGCGAGGTCCGGGTGTCCACCACCCTGGACAGCCGCCTGCAGCGGATCGTCGAGCGGGCGGCGGCCAAGGAGATGAAGAGCGCCGCCAAGGCCAAGGTCGGGCAGGTGGCCGTCGTCGCCATGCGCCCGGACGGCCGGGTCGTGGCCATGCTGGGCGGCGCGAACTATCGCCAGTCCCCGTTCAACCGCGCCGTCCAGGCCCGCCGGCAACCGGGCAGCGCCTTCAAGCTGTTCGTCTACCTGGCCGCCCTGCGCGACGGGGCCACGCCCGACAACCTGGTGATCGGCGATCCGGTGACGATCGGCGGATGGACGCCCAGCAACTACGAGGGCGGAGGCGGGCGCGACCTGACGATCCGCGACGCCTTCGCCCAGTCCAACAACATCATCGCCGCGCGGGTGTACCAGCAGGCCGGCGGGTCCGAGGTGGTCCGGGCGGCGCGGGATCTGGGGATCGTCTCGCCGCTGCGCGAGGACGACGCCACCCTGGCCCTGGGCACGGCCGAGACCAGCCTGCTGGAGCTCACGGCCGCCTACGCCGCCGTGGCCTCGGGCAAAATGCCGGTCCGGCCCTACGGTCGCCCGCGCACGACGCCGATCGCCGCAGCGGATATGGACACCGCAGAGCGGGCCGCGCTCTACGACCTGTTGGGCGCGGTGGTCGAGGAGGGCACCGGCCGCGCGGCGCGCCTGGGGCAAAAGGCCTATGGCAAGACCGGCACCACCCAGGACTATCGCGACGCCCTGTTCGTCGGCTTCACCGGCGACCTGGTGGTCGGGGTCTGGGTCGGCAACGACGACCATTCGCCGATGCAGCGCATGGTCGGCGGCGACCTGCCGGCCCGCATCTGGCGCGACGTGATGACCGGCGGCCTGAAGGCCGGGCTGGTGGCGCGCGACGGTCCGCCGGAGCCGCGCTACGACCGGGTCGAGCGCCCCGAACCGGAGGTCGTGGAACCGGCGCCGCGACCCAGGCGTGTGCCGAAATGGATCCGGCGCATCTTCGGACTGTGACTTTTCCACGGACTCGTGCTCGCGAACGTCCCCCGGAGCGGGGGAGAGGCGAATGGCCCGCCGCTTGCTGCCAAGCCTACGCCGCGACCCAGAATGGGACGCTTTTCGATCGTTCGGCGGAGAACGGTCGAGAGGTGCTGGGCGGCGTAGTCGGAAAGGCGCTTGGAATGAACCCGAAGGCAGTGCTCCTGATCGGAGCGACGACGATGATGCTCGCCGCGATGGGGCCGGCGGCGACCGCGCTGGCGGACGGTTATCCGGCCAGCGTCGCCCCCGTCGCCAAGCCGAAGCCCGTGGTCCGAACCCGGGTGAAGATCGTCGAACGCCCCGTCTACGTCGAAAAGATCGTCAAGCAGCCGGTCTATATCGAAAAGCGCACCGAGGTGCCCGTCGACCGGCCGGTCTATATCGACCGCCCGGTGGACCGCATTGTCGAGAAGCGGGTGGAAGTGCCCGTCGAGCGCATCGTTGAAAAGCGCGTCGAGGTCCCGGTCGTGAAGATCGTCGAGAAGCCCGTCGACCGCCCCGTCTATATCGACCGTCCCGTCGATCGGGTCATCGAAAAGCGGGTCGAGATCCCGGTGGATCGTCCGGTCTATGTCGATCGGCCGGTGGACCGCGTGATCGAGAAGCGGGTCGAGATCCCGGTCGACCGCCCCGTCTATGTCGACCGTCCCGTCGATCGCATCATCGAAAAGCGCGTGGAAGTGCCGGTCGACCGTCCGGTCTATGTCGACCGCGTGATTGAGAAGCGGGTCGAGGTGCCGGTGGAGCGGATCGTCCGGACGCCGGTCTATGTCGAGCACCAGGAACGTCGGGTCGAGCGCCGCGGCTGCGACTGCGAAGGCGACCGTGGCTATTACGAGCAGGGCGGCGCCTACGACCAAGTCCAGGGCGGCTTCGAGCGTTCCGAGGAGAGCTACGAGTCGGAATCGAGCCGCTATAGCGAGGAAGGCCAGGGCTGGAGCTCGCAGGGCAGCTACATGGCCGGCGACGGCTACGCCCAGTCGCTGGGCGGCGTGGGCGGCGGTGGCTATTACGGCTATTCCAGCGCCCGCTACGGGGCCGGCGGCGGTTGGCTCGGCGGCCAGTCCTATGGTCGATCGGGCTATTCGGGCGGCTATTCCAGCGGTTGGGCCGGCGCCGGCGCCGCATCCAGCGCCCGGGCCAGCTCCAGCGCCAGCTCCTCGACCAGCGTGACGGTCTCGGGCGGGGGGCATTACGGCGGGGGCGGCCACGGCGGCGGTTATGGCGGCCATGGCGGCGGCTCGACCGGCGGTCACGGCGGCTGCTGCGGACGCTGACCGCGTTCGCGCGGCCGCCGGCGTCGCGCCGGACTGACGCCCTGCGCGGTTTCTTCACCGAAACCGCCGCGTAAATCGAAGACGACGGCGCGGGGATGGCCTAAGACCCGAGAGGTGCAACGCCCCCGGGAACTAGGCCCATGCAGATCGCGGTCCTCACCTTCGATGGTTTCAACGAACTGGATTCGTTCATCGCCGCGGCGATCCTCAACCGCATGAAGCCGCGCGGCTGGAAGGCGCATATCACCGCGCCGACCGAAGAGGTGACCTCGATGAACGGCGTCGTCGTGCGCCGGCAGAAGCCCCTCGGCTTCGCCGCCGAGGCCGACGCGGTGATCATCGGCAGCGGCGTCCGCACGCGGGAGATCGCCGCCGATCCGCACCTGCTGGCCCAGATCCGCCTGGACCCCGCCCGACAGCTGATCGCGGCGCAATGCTCGGGCACGCTGATCCTGGCCAGGCTCGGTCTGGTCGACGGCGTCCCGGCCTGCACCGACCTGACCACCAAGCCCTGGGTCGTGGACGCGGGCGTGAACGTCGTCGACGCGCCGTTCTTCGCCCATGGCCATGTCGCCACCGCCGGCGGCTGCCTGGCGTCGCAATATCTGGCCGCCTGGATGATCCTGCGCGGCGCGGGCCGCGAGGCCGCCGAGGCCGCGATCCACTATGTGGCGCCCGTGGGGGAGAAGGCGGCCTGGGTCGAGCGGGCGATGGCCGTGGTGACGCCGTTCGCCGGGCCCGCGGTGGTTGCGGCCGAGTAGGTCGGCCTGGTCGCGGAGGCCGGGGATCAGTCGGAGGCCAGGCAAACCTCCACGCACCGCCGTGCCAGGGCCTCCGTCGCGTCGATGAACGGCACGACCAGGTCGGCCGCGTCCATCGCCAGCGGAACCTCCGTGCAGCCGGCCACCACCGCCTGTGCGCCCTTGCCGACCAGGCGGTGGGCGAGGGCGGCCATGGTCTGGCGGCTGTCGGGACCGAGGTCCCCGTGCTTGAGGCGATAGAGCAGGGCCATGAACTCGACCTGTTCGTGGTCGTCCAGGGTCACGGCCTCGATCCCCAGGTGCGAGAAGGTCCGGCGGTAGAGGGCCAGGGCCCCGCCCGTGCCCAGCACGCCGACGCGTTCGGCGCCTTGCGCCTTCGCGGCCAGACCGGCGGTCTCGATCAGGTCGATCAGGGGCAGGCCGCTGGCCTTCACCGGGTCCACATGAGCGTGGGCGGTGTTGCAGGCGATGGCCAGCACCTGGGCCCCGGCGTCACGCAGGCCCACGGCCATCTGCGCCAGCACCGGCCCGGCCGCGTCATAGCCGCCATCGCCGTCGGCGACCCTGGGATTGATGTCGACCAGCACCCGCAGATGGTCGCGCTCGCGCCCGACCGGCGTGGCGGCCTGCAGCTTGGCCAGGAAGTCGAGGGTGGCGGCGGGGCCCATGCCGCCGAGGACGCCGAGAACCTTGGACATGGTGCGATCCCTCCGCAGCGGCGCGATTTTCCGCTCCATCCGATAGCGGGGCGGGGGACGCCGCGCCATAGGCGACGCCACAATGAAAAGGCTCCCAAAAGCGGCCTCGCGCGTTCTACGATCAGGCGGCCCTGAACGCGACGCATTGAAAGCGTTATATCCAGGGTCCTGAATCGGAGCCGACGGCATGACCCCCCTAGGTGCGAAGACCCTGGCGATGAGCGTGGCGGCGGGCCTGGTCGTGGCCTCAGGCGCGTCCGCCTTCGCCCAGACCGACCTGCGGGCCCTGCGCCAGCGGGACGAAATGCTGCAGCAGCAGGACATCGCCCGCCAGGACGCCCTGGCCGCCCAGCGCGAGCGATCGGCGGCCCAGAGCCGCTACGACACCCAATTGACCCTGCGGGCGCTGAACGAGACGGCGACGCCGCCGACCCGGCCCATGCTGCGGCCAGCCCTTTCGCCCACCCCGCCGCGCGGACCCACCGCTGACGACATGGCCGCCGACATCGCGCGGATGGACCGCCTGACCGACCAGGCCCTGGCGGCGGGCAACGCCCGCCTGCGGGCCATCAAGCCGGCGTCCTGACGCCGTTCGCAACACCAGGAGACTGATCGCATGCAATGGGGTGGGGGACGCCGCGAAGGCAATATCGAGGATCGCCGAGGCCTGGGCCCGGTGGGCGTGGCCGGCGGCGGCATCGGCGCGCTGGTGCTGGCGGCCGTCGGCTATTTCGTCTTCGGCATTAGCCCCGAGCAGACGATGAGCGTGGTGGGCGGCGCGCAGCAGCCCGCCGCCCAGGAGGGCGTGCGCGGCCAGGTCAGCGACCGCGAGGGCCAGTTCATCGACGTGATCGAGACGTCCAACACCGACGTCTGGGGGCCGCTGCTGGCCAAGCACGATGTCACCTATCGCCCGCCCGCGGCGGTGGTGCTCTACACCCAGGCGACCGGCACGGGCTGCGGCACGGGCCAATCGGCGATGGGGCCGTTCTACTGCCCGGCCGACAAAAAGGTCTATCTCGACACCAGCTTCTGGAACGAGCTGGAGACCCGGTTCGGCGCCAAGGGCGAGTTCGCCCGCGCCTATGTGATCAGCCACGAGATCGGCCACCACATCCAGAGCCTGACCGGCGCCGCCGACGAAGCCCGCCGGCTGGGCGCGCGCGGGGCGCAGAGCGGTTCGGTGCGGCTGGAGCTGCAGGCCGACTGCTATGCCGGCGTCTGGGCCCGCCACGCGCCGGAGGCCTCGAACGGCGGCATCCAGATCTCCAGGGCCGACATCGAGGACGGCCTGGGCGCGGCGGCGGCGGTCGGCGACGACGCCATCCAGGAGCAGGCCCAGGGCCGCGTCATGCCCGACAGCTTCACCCACGGCACCTCGGCCCAACGCATGCGCTGGTTCGGCAAGGGCTACGACGCGGGGGATCCCGGCGCCTGCGACACCTTCGGCGCGCGGACATTGTAGGGCTCAGGCCGGCAGGCGCGCGCCGAGATTGTCGGCCAGGTTCACCGCCCGCGGATGACCGCGCTGGTCCCACTGGAAACGGCCTGGCTCGGCCTCGATCCTTGAACGGGCCCCATGGGGCCCTGGACTCGGCTAGCCGCACCTCCGCTGCTGCGCGAACAGCGCCGGAACCTCGTCCGCCGGTCCGGCGCGGCCCAGCAGATAACCTTGCGCCGTGTCGCAGCCCTGCTCGCGCAGTTGGGCCAGCTGGTCGGCGGTCTCGACGCCTTCGGCCGTGGTGACGAACCCGAGGGCCGCGCCCAGGCGGGTCACCGCCCTGACGATGGCGGCGCAGGGGCCAGGTTCGGACAGGCCGGCGATGAACGACGGATCGATCTTGACCTTATCGAACGAGAACAGCCGCAGGCAGTCGAGCGAGGAATGGCCTGTCCCGAAATCGTCCAGGGCGATGCGCACGCCCAGCCCGCGTAGCTGATGCAGGATCGCCAGGGCGCGCGCGCCGTCGCCGCGCAGCACCGCCTCGCCGATCTCCAGCTCCAGGCGGGCCGGGGCCAGGCCCGAGTCCGCCAGGGCGCGGGCCACGGCCCCAACCAGGGTTCGGCTCCGGAACGCCGTCGGCGACAAGTTGACCGCCACCCGGACGGGTTTCGGCCAGCCGGCCGCGTCGGCGCAGGCCCGTCCGATCACCCAGTCGTCCACATGGGCGATCAGGCCGGTTTCCTCGGCCAGGGCGATGAAATCGGCGGCCGCGACCATGCCGTGGCCGGGGCGGTTCCAGCGCAGCAGGGCCTCGAACCCGACGATCGCTCCGGTCCGCGTGTCGACCTCGGGCTGGTAGTGCAGTTCGAACCGTTCGGCCTGGGCCGCGTCGCCAAGATCCTGCTCGAACTTGCGACGCGCCTCGGCCAGGGCGTCCATCCCGGGCTCGAAGAAGCAGGCTGTCCCGCGTCCCTCAGCCTTGGCGCGATAGAGGGCGAGGTCGGCGTTGGCCAGCAAGGGTTCGGCGTGGTCGCCGTCGCCCGGCGCGATGGCCACGCCGATGCTGGCGCCGATCGTGATGCGGTGGCCCTGAATCTCGAAGACCGTGCTGACCGTTTCGATCAGCCGCCGGGCCAGGGTCTCGACCTGCCTGCGCCCCTGTCCGTCGGGCAGCAGGACCACGAATTCGTCGCCGCCCAGGCGCGCCACGGTGTCGTTCTCGCGGACGCAGGCCGACAGCCGCCCGGCCACGGCCCGCAGCAGGTCGTCGCCCACCGGGTGGCCCAAGGTGTCGTTGACCGCCTTGAAATGGTCGAGGTCGACACAGAGCACCGACAGGCGGTTCGTCGGCCTGGAGCGGGCCAGCGCCCGGTCCAGCCGCTCATGCAGCAGGACGCGGTTGGGCAGGCCGGTCAGCGGGTCGTGGCGGGCCAGGTGCCGATCGGCGGCGGCGGCCAGGATCTCGGTGACGTCCTCGTGGCTGGCGACATAGCCGCCGCCGGGGATCGGATTGTGGGTGATCTGAATGGTCCGGCCGTCCTCGAGCTGGACGTGACGGTTGATCAGGTCGCCGCCCCGCAGCGCCGACTCGATGGGAATTTCGCGATACTCCACCCAGTCAACGGGGGCCGAGCCGGTGGCGATGCGGTGGTTCAGGATGTCCTGCAGCGGGGTGCCCGGCCGGGTCAGACGCTCGGGCAGGGCGTACAGTCGCCGATAGGCGGCGTTGCACAGGATCAGCCGGGTCCCGTCGTCGAACATGCATAGGCCGTGGGGCATGTTGCTGAGCGCGGCGTCGAACCGCCGGTTCTGTTCGGCCAGGGCCAGCTCGGCGGCGGCCTGGCTGATCCTGTCCTGGGCGCGGCGGAAGCTGTTCGGCGTGGACTCCAGGCGCGGCTTGGCCGGAGCCGCTTGCGCTCCCGCGTCCGGTCCGAGGTCGTGCGGCCTCGGCTCTGCCATCTTTCGCGTCCCTTCGCATTTCTGGCCGTCCAGCTTCGCCGATCGCGGTCAACGCGCTGTTAGCGAGGCCGTGGAAACGGTGCGGCGGAACAGCGCATGGTGAAGCTCGGACCTCCGTCAACGCCGGTTTCACGGCCGCCCTTGACCCGTGCGTCAGTCGGCCTAGTGTCCCCCCGTTCACCGGGGGGCCGTTTCGCGCGGCTGAGATTGGGCGCCCGCCCTGACCCGTCGAACCTGATCCGGGTCATGCCGGCGAAGGGAGGGAACGCGGCCGGGACTTCGAAAAGCCCGTCCGTAGACCGACTTAGCGCGACACGTCCGGGTCTCCTTGCCGCTTGAGGAGCGCCCGAAATGAACGTTCAACTGCCGATCAAAGACGCCATCGGGGCCATCCCCACCGGCGAACGCCCTGGTTCGCGCAAGGTCTACCAGGCCGGCGCGCTGTTCCCCGACATCCGGGTGCCGTTCCGCGAGGTCGCGGTGCACCCGTCGGCCAACGAGCCGCCGGTCACCATCTACGACCCGTCGGGTCCCTATACGGATCCCCACGCCAAGATCGACATCGAGCAGGGCCTGCAGCGGGTGCGGGAGCCCTGGGTCGTGGCCCGGGGCGACGTCGAGGTCGTGGCCAATCCCCGCGAGGTCAAGCCCGAGGACAACGGCTTCGCCCAGGGCAAGCACCTGGCCCCGCAGTTCACCGCCAAGCGGCCGATCTTCAAGGGCGCGCAGGGCAAGCTGGTCACCCAGCTGGAATACGCCCGCGCCGGGATCATCACCGCCGAGATGGAATATGTCGCCATCCGCGAGAACCTGCGCCGCGAGCAGAACGCCCCGTGCGTGCGCGACGGCGAGGACTTCGGCGCGAGCATCCCCGACTTCGTGACCCCCGAGTTCGTGCGTCAGGAAGTGGCCCGCGGCCGGGCCATCATTCCGGCCAACATCAACCACGGCGAGCTCGAGCCGATGGCGATCGGCCGCAACTTTCTGGTCAAGATCAACGCCAACATCGGCAACTCCGCGGTGCTCTCCACCGTGGCCGACGAGGTCGACAAGCTGGTCTGGGCCACCCGCTGGGGCGCCGACACGGTCATGGACCTGTCGACCGGCCGCAACATCCACAACATCCGCGACTGGATCATCCGCAACAGCCCGGTGCCGATCGGCACGGTACCGATCTACCAGGCGCTGGAGAAGGTCAACGGCGTGGCCGAGGACCTGAACTGGGAGGTGTTCCGCGACACCCTGATCGAGCAGGCCGAGCAGGGGGTGGACTACTTCACCATCCACGCCGGCGTCCGTCTCCCGTTCATTCCTCTTACGGCAAAACGTGTCACCGGCATCGTCTCGCGCGGCGGCTCGATCATGGCCAAGTGGTGCCTGGCCCACCACAAGGAGAACTTCCTCTACGAGCGCTTCGAAGAGATCTGCGAGATCATGCGCGCCTATGACGTGTCGTTCTCGCTGGGGGACGGCCTGCGCCCGGGCTCGACCGCCGACGCCAATGACGAGGCCCAGTTCGCCGAGCTGCGCACCCTGGGCGAGCTGACCAAGGTGGCCTGGAAGCACGGCGTGCAGGTGATGATCGAGGGGCCGGGCCACGTGGCCATGCACAAGATCAAGGCCAACATGGACGAGCAGCTCAAGCACTGCCACGAGGCCCCCTTCTACACCCTCGGCCCGTTGACCACCGACATCGCCCCTGGCTACGACCACATCACCAGCGCGATCGGGGCGGCGATGATCGGCTGGTTCGGCACGGCCATGCTCTGCTACGTCACGCCCAAGGAGCACCTGGGCCTGCCCGACCGCGACGACGTCAAGACCGGCGTCATCACCTACAAGCTGGCCGCCCACGCCGCCGACCTGGCCAAGGGTCACCCCGGCGCGGCCATGTGGGACGACGCCATCAGCCGGGCGCGGTTCGAGTTCCGCTGGGAGGACCAGTTCAACCTCGGCCTCGACCCCGAGACCGCCCGGGCCTTCCACGACGAGACCCTGCCCAAGGAGGCGCACAAGACCGCCCACTTCTGCTCGATGTGCGGCCCCAAGTTCTGCTCGATGAAGATCAGCCAGGAAGTCCGCGAGTTCGCGGCCGGCATGGCCCCGAACTCCATCGAACAGGGCATGGCCGAGATGAGCGACAAGTTCCGCGAGCAGGGGTCGGAGATCTACCTGAAGACGGAGTAGGGCGGAGCAGGGCGCGTCGTCGGCGTGCCCTGCAATCATCACGGAGTGGTGATCATTGGTTGCGGGGATCGCGTATACACTCATAGGTTCAGGCGCCAAAGGCGCGGCGACCGGGAGGACGTATCGTGGCTCTTCAACCTCGGCAGATCACCGCCATCCACAGGAACGATCCCCAGTGGATCATCGAGCTCTGGCTGGCGATCCACGGCGGCGATCCTGCGCCTGACGCGCGGGCCGTGGCCAAGGTTTCGGCCGACATCATCAAGGCGGTGTCCAAGCACCTGGATCCGGCGCACCAGAAGGCCGTCGTCGCCGCGCTGGGCCACTGATCCGGCCGGATCTCGCCGTCCGCCCCGAAAAAATCGATGCCTTTGTCGGCCTTGTCGGCGTTCAGTCGTCCTAGGGGACCTGATGCAACAAGGGAGGACGCCATGTCCTATGTCGACGGTTTCGTGCTCGCGGTGCCCAAGGCCAATATCGAAGCCTACAAGAAGATGGCCCAGCTGGCCGGCGAGGTCTGGATGGAGTTCGGCGCGCTGTCCTACGTCGAATGCCTGGCGAACGACGTGCCCTATGGCGAGCTGACCTCGTTCCCGCGCGCGGTCCAGGCGACCGACGACGAGATCGTGGTGTTCTCGTGGATCACCTACAAGGACAAGGCCTCGCGCGACGAGATCATGGCCAAGGTCATGGCCGACGAACGCCTGAAGGCCGACATGGCCAACATGCCGTTCGACGCCAAGCGGATGATCTTCGGCGGGTTCGAGGCGTTTCTCGAGCTGTAGGCAACAAAAGTATTGGGCGCGCCGAAGCGCGCCCAATTGATTAGGGGCACTCGGGCAAGCTCAGCAAATTGTTGGGCTGATCGCCGTCGTTTTGAGTTTTTAGGTACTTATTGCCGTTGTTGGTCGCGACGATCACTTCGGCGACGTGACCACCACCCTGAGTCCAGAAGCTATAGGTACCGTTTTCGATGCCGATGATGGCGGCCGGCTGGCTGAGTTTCCAGCGCGTGCCATCAGGGTTGACGCCGCCCACGTTCTGGATGCGATCGTGGGCGCTGTAGCGATCAGTCTTATTAATGCACTTAATTTCGGCGCGAGTAGTCATGCGTCCGCCCCTCCTTAGGGCGTCGTTGGCGGACGGACTTGACTTGAGGACGTCGTGGAAGGAATGTCCACGTGTCTATACGACCTCGTTGTCCTGCAGCCCGTCAGTGGTTGCGGCAGGAACCGTGAACTAGAAGCCGTCGGAGTTCGCGCTCCGGCGGCTTCGTCGTTCTTAGCGTCACGTTAATAAGTGGTACCTAGCGCTGGGCGCGAGTCAAGCGCAGACGATCCACACCAACCCTCATAGATGTAGGGTTATCTGTGGATAAGTCGTCTAGATGTAGCGGTTAGCTACATGTCTCGTGATTCCAGAAAGCCGCGCAAGCGTTTCTGAGCGTGTTTCGATTCGTTTTAAGGAAGCGGCAATCAGCTACCTTTCTGCCAGGCGATCCGGTGCCGCCGCCCTTCAATAGAAGAACCGCTCCTCGACGATCTTGCCGTCGCGGATCGTGTAGAGGCCGACCTCGTCCAGGGTGGTGCGCTGGCCGGTGGCCTTGGGCGTCACGTCCATCTTGAAGCCGACCACGAACTGGTCGCCGTTGACGAACGGACCGGTGATCGTAAAGCCGTGGACCTCGTTGTTGGCGGCCCACCACTCGCCCTTGCCGCGCACGGCGGCCTTGCCGGCCACGCGAGCCATGTCGCCAGGCATGGCCTCGACGCTGACCACGTCGTCGGCCCAGTATTTTTCGCCGGCCTCGTCGAACTTGCCGGCCTTGCAAAGGGCCACGAGGTCGGCGGCGATGTCTTGGATGCTCATGGAAGGCTCCTGGGTCGGGGTGAAGATCGGGGCGGACCGTCCACCCTCCCAAGCCTTCGTGCAAGGCTGTTTGTTCCCCATAGGTTCCACTTCGGCGCGGTTGCTGACAGGAGGTGTCAGCAGGGACAGGCGGCGGCCTTCTGCTCTAGCCTCCCGCCATGACTCGCACGTCCTTCCCCGGCTTCGCCGCCGCCGACCTGGCCTTCCTGACGGGCCTGGCCGCCCACAACGACCGCGACTGGTTCACGGCCAACCGCGCCGTCTACGACGATCGCCTGAAGCCGACCCTGGCCGCCCTGATCGACGCCCTGAACGCGGCCTTCGCGGCGCGCGACCTGCCGCTGGCGGGCGATCCCAAGAAGAGCGTGTTCCGCATCCATCGCGACGTGCGGTTCTCCAAGGACAAGCGGCCGTACAAGACCCACGTCTCGGCCACGCTCACCCGCGCCAATCTTGATGGAAGTTGGCAGAAACTGTCGCCGGGCCTCGTGTATGTGCACATCGAGCCGGAGGGCGGGCCGGCGCCGGCCTTCGATCCCGAGACCATCGACCCGCTGGACCCCTCGACCCTGCCGTCGGCCCAGGCGTCCGAGGCGGGCTATTTCGGCAACGGCCCGTTCGCGGCGGCCGGCTTCTACCTGACCGAACGCCCGGACATCGACGCCTTCCGCCGGGCCATCGCCGCCGATCCCAAGGGCTGGGCGGCGGTCGAGACGGCCCTGGCCGCCAAGGACTTGGCGCTGGACTTGGGCGAGCCGACCAAGCGCATGCCCAAGGGCTTCGAGGACCAGGCCGGCGGCTCGCTGGAGCCCGCGCTCAAGCGCACCCGCTGGCTGGTCCGCCGCCCGCTGACGGGGGCCGAGATCGGCGGCAAGGGGCTGGCGGAGATCATCGCCGACTTCGTGGCCGACGCGCGGCCGTTGCTGGCGTTTGGGTGGAAGGCGTTGGGGTAGGGCGGCTTTTATCCTCGGTAGGATTGTGAACAGTCTGCCGCCGAGCGATCAGCCAAACGCCAGAACAGCGAAGTCGATGAAGCTGCGTAGTTTGGGGGTCATGAGGCGGTCGGGGGCGTACAGGATGTGTAAGGGCCGGGCGGGTGCGGTGTAGCCGGGCAGGACTTCAACCAGCCTGCCGTCTTCCAAGGCCGGCTGCAGCAGTTCGACCGGCTGCAGCAAGACGCCAAGGCCCGCGAGCGCCGCGTGCAGCAGCGGCTCCCCATGATCGACCATCAGGCGACTGGTCACCGGCACGACGGTGCGCCCGCCCGGGCCGTCGAAAGTCCAATGGGTCCGCAGTTCCGTATGGGCAAAGCCGAGGCATTCATGCTGCTGGAGGTCGTGAGGCGCCAGAAGCGGCGGCGCTCCAGCAAGATAGGCGGGCGCGGCGCAGAGGACGAGCCGATAGGGCGCCAGGGCGCGCCCGACGAGGCGGCTGTCGGCCAACGCGCCGACGCGGAAGGTCGCGTCATAGCCCTCGTCGACCAGATCTATGGCGCGGTTGTTGAGCGTCAGGTCGACGGTCACCTGCGGATGGTCCCGGAGGAACTCTGGTAATCTCGGCGCGAGGGCATGCATGCCAAAGCTGACCGGCGCATTGACTCGAAGCCTGCCCGTCGGCGTCGCCAGGGCCTCGGCCGCCAAGCTTTCCGCCGCCTCGACATCAGCCAGAATGATCTTGGCCCTGTCGTAGAAGACGCGTCCGAAATCCGTCAGGCTCTGCCGACGAGTCGTCCGATGCAGAAGCTGCACCCCGAGGTGGGCCTCCAACTGGCCAACCTGTTTGCCCACCAACTGGGGAGAGCTCCGCAACGCTTGCGCCGCGGCGCTGAACGATCCGAGCTCCACCGCCCGGATGAACACCCTCATCGCCGCGAACCGATCCATTGGAAACTCTAGGTTTCTACTGTCTGTCCAACCCTACCATTATTCGGACGTTGGTTTTCGATTATCAGGCATGTGCGCCGCCGACGGTGAGCGAGCCGCCCATGCAGAGGTCCGAAATGTCGTCAGACGCCGCCCACGCATTCATCCACCGCTTCACCAACTTCATAAATTCGGGTGACCCGAGCCTGGCGCCGGAGCTTGTTTCTACGGACGCCATCTTCCACGCGCCAGGTGCGGCCCCGTTGTCGGGTCCTGATGGCTATCTGCAACTCCTGGCGATGCTCCGGAGCGCCTTTTCGGATGTGCGGTGGGTGTTGGAAGAAGCGGTGGCCGAGGGCGACACGATCGCCGCCCGCTTCAGCATGAGCGGCACGAACGATGGCTCGTTCATGGGCGCGCCGCCGACCGGCAAGGCCTTCCAGGCCACGAGCATGGGATTCTACAAACTCTCGGGCGGAAAAATCGTCGAGGAGCGAGGTCTTCCCGACATGCTGTCGATCCTCCAGCAGATCGGGCTCGCCCCCCAAACGTCGTAGCGGCGCAACACGGTTCTGCGCTCGGGCCTTTGGTCGAATCTCCGGTTTCGCGCGACGGCCCAATTTCCGTTCCCGACCCTAGTTGGCCGTTCCGCGCCGCATTGCGCACGTGTGGCTGCCGACGCCCGCCTCGGGTCGCGCCCTCAAGAGCTCGCAAATAAGATGCGCTTGAGGGTCGGCCAGTATGGTCGTCGAGGAAAGGTCGGAGCTCGTCCCTTGATCGCCTGCCGAAAGGCGAATGGCCTGAATGCGAGGTAAATATCACGCTCGCCGTCGCTGACGACTATGCCTCGTGACCACGCGTTGCCGTACCAGACCCACTGTCCCTCGACCCTTTCGAATGCGGCGGCCAAGACTTCGTTCTGGGGCAAGCTCATCCCTAGCGCGCGGGATAAATCGGCTTTGCTGCGGGCCGCGACGCCGCAACGCGCGGAGCCAGCTCGCCGACAGCGGCCAACTCGATCTCGTCAAAGAAGGGCGTGCTCATGGACTGCTCGCTCGCGCCCGCCTGCAGCCCCGCCATGCCCGAGCGAAAAAGCGTGTCGGAGGCCTTCACGAGCGGCTTGCCATCGACGAACCCGGTCAAGTCGCTCCCTTGCATTTGCAGCTTCAGCCGATGCCAGCCACCCGACCCCGTCCCGTCAAGCCGCGCGGTCGCGAGGGTCTTTTCGCCGCCCTCGCCGGTATCCGCGCCGCTTTTGATGATCGCCTGCTGCACGGCGTCGCCCACAAGCGCCTTCTTGTCGATCTTGCCGCGAACGGCCACAATGCTGACCTCGCCGGCTGACGACAACCGCAGGACATAGCCCTTCGGGATGGAGCCGTAGCCGCTTCCGACATTGTTGATCCGGCCCATCACGCCACCCGATTCGCCGGGTTTCAGATAGACGTCGGCGCTGACGGCGTAGTCCTGCCACTGGTCGTCCCCGAAGATGGTGTAGGGGAGCCAGCCGGGGGCCCAGGATATGGGATGAGTTGGCGCTGCCTGGCGAAGGCAAACACCCTTGCGCTGCGGACAGCCCGCCAGTTCGAACGCCCCGTAAATGTCGGCGAAATAGCGGGGCAGGTAGCCCCATCGCGCGGGCTGGCCGTATTCGTCGAACGTCTCGCGATACGGAAAAGGAAAGGGTCTGGCGTCGGGCACGGCGTCGAAACGGCCCTTCTGCTGTCCGCGGGTGGTGGTGAAGGAGTAGACCGCCCCAGGCTCAAGCCGGAGGGTTGCGACGCCGTTGGACAACGCGACGTCGGGCTGGCGCACGAACTGTTCGGCCGCGGTGCTTCGCCATACGGCCAGCGGCCCTGAAGCGAGATTGAGGGCGTCGAGCCGGACGGACTGGGCTTCTTTCGCGTCGGCGGTTTCTATGACGATGCTGTAGTCGTTGCCGGGCGATTTCAGGGCAACGAAGGTTCCGCCGCCTTTGAGCGCGCCGCTTCCGCCCGCCAAATAGGTCCAGCCAATCTCGGTGAACTGGCCATAATGGGCATAGGCCCAGAGCTTCGGATTGACGACATACCGGCCGCTCCAAGGCCAATTCGCCCGGACAAGCGCCTCTTTCTCTCCCGAATAGGGCTCCATCGTGTACAGCCCCGCGATGCCGTACCAGTCGACGATCTTGGTGAAGCCGTCGGTGATATGGCCTTCGTTGAACGACTTGACGGTGTTGAGGAGCCCTTCGTAGCCGGCCTGATAGACGTGCTGCTCGGTGTTCCAGAGCGGCTTGCCCATCTGCGCGGCCAATAGCTTGACCTCGGGCGAGACCTTTGTCCCTTCCACCGGGCTGACATGCGCGCTCGCGATGTCGAGCGCCGCGCGCAAGGACCCGTCGCGGGCCATGTCCTTGACGAAGTCGAAGCGGTCGTCCTGCCAATTGTCGAAGCCGTGAAGTCGGACGGCGGCGAAGCCATTGGCGTTGAGCGCCTGCCGCATGGCCTTGGCGAAATCGTAGCTGACGCCCTTCTCGTTACGAAGGCCCATCGCATCGAGAGTCAGGCCGTGCACGTCGCGCAGGCCCTTGAGCCAGGAGATGTAATAGTCGACCCCGTCTTTCGAGAAGAACGGCTCGTCGGCGCGACCGTAGCGGACGCCGCGGTCGCCCACCCAGCCGGGGGCGCTCCAGGCCGCTCCGTCGAGCGAAAGCCGGGGATTGCGCCGGCGAGCCTCGGTCATGACCCACCAGATATAGCCGCGACCGTAGTTGAGATCGTCCCGGCTGTGCCTATGGCTTGGCATCGAGCCCTGCGTCGAGTTGCCGTCGCCGGGGATTTCGACATAGAGCGCGCTCACGGACGCGCCGAATTTCGGCTTGTACACCAGATCGAGAATTTGCCGCCGCTGCGGCTCTGGATAGTCCTTCAGAAGTACCGAAGTCGCGCCGCCGCCATCGACCACCCCAATGCCTTCGAACGTCGCCCCGGTCGCCTTGCCATCGAGATGCAAAGGAGTGACGACCGAATCCTGGGCCGTGGCCGGTTGAGCCGCCACAAGAAGGGCTGCGCCTAGCGCCGCGATCGTTGCGTAAAAACCGTTCATCGGTTCATCCCCGTCCCCTACTTCCAGGCGGCATTGAACGCCTTTTGTCGGACAAAATCGTTCGATTCGTTCCATTCGGGCCATTGGAATGATCCGGAAGGGCTTGAGGTCGGCGATGACGTGGGCGGTCCGCGACGCTCGGCGGCCGAGATCCGGCGTGAGCGGCGCTGTCGCAGCTTGGCGGGGCGTCGCGCTGACGTGCTGACGCTTCTCAATCGGCCGTTAAGGCTGTTGGCGCACAGTTTTCCACAACCCGCCGGCAAGGCGGAGCCCAGGGAAGACCGTCATGTCCTCGACCGTGACCTCCAGCTTTCGCCGCAGCCACGACCATTTCGAGCCCCAGGACACCGATCCCCAGACCCAGCGCCGCCTGCGCGGCCAACTGGAGCAGATCGACTACACCGCCTTCGCCTCCAACACCGCGGTGATCGCCCAGGTGCTGGGCAAGAGCGACGGCGGCAAGTTCCAGCGCCTGGCCGTGGCCGCGGCCCTGGCCCGCTCCCGCTGGGTGGCCGAGGCCGTGGCCATGACCGAAAGCGGTTCGGCGATCACGCCGGAACAGACCACGCGCCTGGCGACCCTGCGCGCCGCCTACGAGGAACTGGCCGAGGTCTACGAGGCCATGCGGCGCATGGTCGAACGCGGCTACCTGACCTACAGCAGCTCGATGGTCACCGAGGGCGGGAATGTCGTCACGCGATAGTGACATCAAAATACGCGCATAAGTTTTACGTTGCGCTAACGTGCCGCCGGCTCATTCCGAGCGCGGAGGCATTCCCCATGTCGGCCTATCCCATCGCCATCTATGGCAACGGCCTGTTCCAGGACGGCTATCCTAATCCGCCCGTGCCCTACACCCAGCAGGCGGCTCAGCTGAACGCGGGGATCACCACGGTCATCCTGTGGTCGATCCACATCCATCCGGGCGGCGACCTCTATCTCAACGACACGCTGTTCGTCAGCGGCGGCCAGATCAAGTACGCCGCCGATGGGACCAGCGGCGTCAATCCGAACTTCCCGGCTCTGGTGAAGGCGCTGATGGCCGGCGGCGGCAGCGTCCGGGACCTGATCGTCTCGGTCGGCGCCTGGGGCACGACCAGCGACTTCACCGCCTGGCTCGACGCCCGCGACCAGGTGAAGGCCAATCTCGGCGCCCTGGTCTCGGCCTTCGGGGTGACCGGCGTCGACTTCGACTACGAGTCCCAGGACGGCTACACCAAAGACGACCAGGCGATGATCGTCGCCCTGACGCTCGACGTCGGTTCGATGGGGCTCTACGCCACCTATTGTCCGTACACGGCGACCAGCTTCTGGACCGGCTGCCTGGCCGACGTCTACGCCCAGAACGGCCAGAAGCAGGTCGTCAAGTGGATGAACCTGCAGTGCTACGCCGGCGGCAGCGGCAATTCGCCGACGGACTGGGCCGACGCCGTGCGCGCGACGCCGGACACCGGCGTGACCGACGCCGACGCCTTCATCGTCCCGGGCTTCGCGGTGCTGGGCGCCGACGGCTTCGGGCCCGAGCAGATGCAGGAGACCTTCGCGGGCTTCGCCGGGACCGGGATCACCGGCGGCTTCCTGTGGAACAGCAGCGGCATCTGGTCGACCGAGGTCTCGGGCGGCGGCAAGCCCACGCCCGCCGACTACGCCCAGGCCATCACCAACGGCCTGGCGGCCACGGCCAAGCCGCGCGAGACGGTCGAGGCCTGATGCGAGGCGGAGCGCCGGCGACGGGTCGGCGCTCCGCTATCGCTCTACGCGACGATCCTGTCGCCGCGGTGCAGCGGATCGGGCAGGGGATCGCCGGCCTTCACGAACTGCAGCGACACCGAATTGATGCAGTAGCGCAGCCGGGTCGGGGCCGGGCCGTCGGGGAAGACGTGGCCCTGGTGGCTGTCGCAGCGGGCGCAGCGCGTCTCGATGCGGACCATGCCGTAGGAGGTGTCGCGCACCTCCTTGACGTGGGCCGGGTCGAACGGGGCGTAGAAGCTGGGCCAGCCGGTGCCGCTCTCGAACTTGGTCCGGTATTCGAACAGCGGCAGGCCGCATTCGCGGCAGCAATAGACGCCGGGGCTCTTCTCGCCCAGCAGGCCGCCGCAGAACGGGGCCTCGGTGCCGTGGTGCAGCAGGACGCGCGCCTCCTCGGCCGTCAGGTCGGCCTCCAGGCGCTGGCGTTCCGGCTCGGTCGGCGGGGTCAGGTCGAAGCCGCTGGAGGACTGGGCGGAGAGGGGAGCTATGTCGGTCATGGTCGGCAATATGGGCCCTCGGCGGGTGTTGCGGTAGAGGGCGAAGGCCTGCTGACAAGGGCGGTCGCGCCGGAGCATAAGACGGTCGATCGCATTCGTTCCGAACCGTCGAAAGGACCCCGCCATGACCGTCGCCGTCGCCTTCCTGCAACCGGGCTGGGCCGATTGGGAGGCCGGTCAGGTGCTGGCCGCCCTGCGCGAGTACTATGGCGTCCAGATCGAGATCGCCACGCCGGACGGCGAGCCGCAGACCTCGATCGGCGGCGTGTTGGCCGCGGCCGACTATCGGTTCTCCGACCCGGTGCTGGCGGACGCCGACGTCTTCCTGCTGATCGGCTCCGATGCCTGGCCGGCCTATCGCGACGAGGCGTTCGACAGCCTGCTGCGCCAGGTTCACGCCGACGGCAAGATCGTCGGCGCGATCTGCGGCGCGACCGTCGCCGTGGCCCGAGCCGGGCTCCTGGCCGGCAAGGCCCACACCTCGAACGGCGCGGACTGGCTGACCGGCCATGCGCCGGCCTATGCCGGGATCGAGCGCTATGTCGACACGCCCAAGGCCGTGGCCGACGGCAAGCTGGTCACCGCCGCGGGCTCGGCGCCCGTGACCTTCAGCGCCGCGATCTGCCGACTGGTGGCGCCGGAGGGCCAGCACGACGACTACGTGGCGATGTTCGCCGGGGAGTTCGAGAACTAGCTTCGACTTCCCTCATCTTAGCGAACGCGGGGAATGAGCGGCGTCTAAGGTTACTTCAGCGCCGCCGCCGCGACCCGCGCCACCTGGCCGTCCTGGGCGCCGGAGCCGCCGGAGACCCCGATGGCCCCGACGATCCTGTCGTCGACGATCAGCAGTTCGCCGCCCTCGATGGCCAGGGCGCCGGTGAAGATGGAATTGAGCGTGCCGCCCTTCACCGCCTCCTGGAAATAGGAGGTGGGCCGGCGGAAGTTGGCGGCGGTCTCGGCCTTGCGGCGGGCCACGTCGTTGGAGCCGTACTGGGCGCCGTCCATCTTCTCGCTCAGCACCAGGGCCCCGCTGGGTTCGACCACGACGATGACCATCGACCAGCCCTGCCTGCGCGCCTCGGCCTCGGCGGCGGTCGCGGCGACCTTCGCCTCCACCAGGGTGACCGGACGGCCGTAGGGCGGGGCCGGCGGCGGGCCATGAGGCGCGGCCGAAGGGGCGGGACCTGGCGGGGAGACGGTCTGGGCCAGGGCGGAGCCGGCGGCCAGGACGCCGGCCAGGGTCAGCAGCGCGAAGGCGGGACGAAGCATCGACGGTTTCCTCTCAGGCGGCGCGAACAACGGGCTCGCCCGCCGATCGTCGCTCTTCGTTGCGGCTTCTCCTGGAAACCGGTGTCATGACCATGTCACGCGGCGCCGCCGTTGCAAACCTCCAGCGGCCTGATAGTCCCTGTGCAAGGCATAACGACAAAAGCTTAGGGACCGGCTGGATGTTCGACAAACTCCTGATCGCCAACCGGGGCGAGATCGCGGTGCGGGTGATCAAGACGTGCCGGCGGCTGGGGATCAAGACCGTGGTGGTCTATTC
>NZ_LMFX01000005.1:107918-166058 GCF_001426985.1 Caulobacter sp. Root1472
GCCCAGGCCGCCGGGGTCAGTTGCGTGCCCGGCCATATCGGCGAGATCGCCGACGCCGCCCACGCGGTGAAGATCGCCGAGGAGATCGGCTATCCGGTGATGATCAAGGCCAGCGCCGGCGGCGGCGGCAAGGGCATCCGCGTGGCCTGGAGCCGCCAGGACGTCGAGGAGGGCTTTCCGGCCGTGCGGGCTGAAGCGGCCGGGGCGTTCGGCGCGGCGGCGGCAAGGGCATCCGCGTGGCCTGGAGCCGCCAGGACGTCGAGGAGGGCTTTCCGGCCGTGCGGGCTGAAGCGGCCGGGGCGTTCGGCGACGATCGCATCTTCATCGAGAAGTTCATCCAAAGCCCGCGCCACATCGAGATCCAGGTGCTGGGCGACAAGCACGGCCATGTCGTCCACCTGTTCGAGCGCGAATGCTCGATCCAGCGCCGCAACCAGAAGGTCATCGAGGAGGCGCCCAGCCCGCTGCTGGACGAAGCCACCCGGGCGGCCATGGGGGCCCAGGCCGTCGCTTTGGCAAAAGCGGTCAACTATGACAGCGCCGGCACGGTGGAGTTCGTGGCCGGCCAGGACAAGAGCTTCTACTTCCTGGAGATGAACACCCGCCTGCAGGTCGAGCACCCGGTCACNCTATGACAGCGCCGGCACGGTGGAGTTCGTGGCCGGCCAGGACAAGAGCTTCTACTTCCTGGAGATGAACACCCGCCTGCAGGTCGAGCACCCGGTCACAGAGCTGATCACCGGCCTAGACCTGGTCGAGCAGATGATCCGCAGCGCCTGGGGCGAGCCGCTGGCCTTCGCCCAGCCAGACCTGAAGATCAACGGCTGGGCGATCGAGAGCCGGATCTACGCCGAGGACCCCTACCGCAAGTTCCTGCCCAGCATCGGCCGGCTGGTGCGCTACGCCCCGCCGGCGGAGGGCGAGCAGGATGGCTTCACGATCCGCAACGACGCCGGCGTGCGCGAGGGCGACGAGATCTCGATGTACTACGACCCGATGATCTCCAAGCTGTGCGCCTGGGCCCCCACGCGGCTGGCGGCGATCGACGCCATGGGCCGGGCGCTGGAGGACTTCCACATCGAGGGCCCGGCCCACAACATCCCGTTCCTGGCCGCGGTGATGGACCAGGAGCGGTTCCGCCCGGGCCCGCTCGACCCGGGCGGGGCTGAGCGGACCGGTGCGCGACGAGTGGGTCGTCGCCGTCGGACCCGCCAAGCGCCGGGTCCGGCTGTCGGACCAGGCCCCCGGCCTGAGCGTCGAGCTGCTCGACGAAGGCCGGACCCTGGTCCTGGAGACCGTCGACTGGCGGCCGGGCCAGCCGGTGTTCAAGGGCGTGCTTGGGGGCAAGCTGGACGGCCAGGCCTTCACCGTCCAGGTCGCCCCGGCCGCCGAGGGGTTTGTGATCCGCCACCGCGCCGCCAAGGCCCGGGTGCTGGTCCTGACGCCCCGCAGCGCCGAACTGCACGACAAGCTGCCCGAAAAGCAGGCCGCCGACACCTCCAAGCTGGTGCTCTCGCCCATGCCCGGCCTGGTGGTCAGCATGGACGTCGCCCCCGGCCAGCAGGTCCGCGAGGGCGAGGTCGTCTGCGTGCTCGAAGCCATGAGAAGATGCAGAACATCATCCGCGCCGAGCGCGACGGCCTGGTCAAGACCGTCAACGCCAAGCCCGGCGACCCCGTCGCCGCCGACGAGATCCTGGTGGAGTTCGGCTAGACGTGATCATCTTTCCCAAGGTTGAGCCTGGGGGATTCGATGACGCTGACGCACAAGATTTTCGGCTTCGACGGGCGGCTGCGCCGTCGGGACTACTGGCTGATCAACATCGGGACCAGCCTGGTCGTGGCCGTGATCACCTTGCTGTCTTTCGCGATCTTCGGCGATTGGGAAAGGAACAACGGCCCTTCGACGGTCCTTCAGTACCTGCTGTACATTCCCCAGTTCTGGGTCGGACTCGCCCTGGCGCTAAAGCGCTGCCATGACCGCGACAAGGGCGGCGGCTGGGTGGCCTTCTTCTGGCTGGTCCCGGTCGTCGGCTGGATCTGGGGGGGCATCGAGCTGGGCTTCCTGGACGGCACCCAAGGCCCCAACCGCTATGGCAAGTCGCCCAAGGGCGTCGGCGGCGACACTGACAGTGAACTGGCCCAGGTCTTCGCCTAGGCGCCGGCCCTTCCGTCCGGCCGCGACGCGGCTTAGGTTCGTGCGAGACGTCTGGGGCCCTGGCTGAATGAACGAACGCGCGGAGTGGTGGGACCTGTTCCTGTCGGCCTCGGGCCGGACGGCGCGCGGCCCTTCCCTGATGGTCGCCGGGGTGCTGCTCGGCGTGGCGGTCCTCTATGACGCCAGCCTGCCCGACGCCCTGCATTGGCTGACCGGCTGGCTGGTCTATCCGGCCCTGGTGTTCTGCGGCGCCTGCGTGCTGTCCAAGCGCCTGCATGACCGCGGCCGGTCGGGCTGGTGGGCGGCGCTGGTGCTGATGTCGCTGATCGCGGTCTGGCCCACGCCCAAACACTTCCTGGACTTCCTGTTCGCCGGGGTCCTGGTCTGGGCGATCGTCGAGCTGGGCGTCATGCCGGGCGAGCAGGGCGCCAACCGCTATGGACCCAACCCGCTGAAGCCAGCGACGGCGGCTTGAAACACCGTGCGTCCCTCGAGGCTCGCCCCAAGGGCTCGCACCTCAGGATGAGGAATTCAGCAACATAGCTCCTCATCCTGAGGCGCCCGCGCAGCGGGCCTCGAAGGACGCAGGGGCTAGAGGAGGGGAGGCGCACCCTCGACCGGCCCGAACACCCGCGTGAACGCCGCGCGCAGGGCTTCGTCGGCCTCGTCCATGGTCACCGGCAGGCCCAGGTCGACCAGGCTGGTCACGCCATGCTCGACCTGGCCGCACGGCACGATGCCGCTGAAGTGCTCCAGGTCAGGCTCGACGTTCAGGCTGATCCCGTGGAAGCTGACCCAGCGGCGCAGCTTGACGCCGATCGCGGCGATCTTGTCCTCGCGCGACCAGCCGGGCCCCTTGCGCTCGACCCAGACCCCGACCCGGCCTTCGCGCATCTCGCCGGTCACGTTGAAGACGGCCAGGGCATCAATGATCCAGGTCTCCAGCGCCGCGACGAAAGCCCGCACGTCGCGGCCGCGCCGGGTCAGGTCCAGCATGACGTAGGCCACGCGCTGGCCCGGACCGTGATAGGTGAACTGGCCGCCGCGGCCGCTCTCGAACACCGGGAAACGATCGGGGGCGATCAGGTCGGCCGGCTTGGACGACACGCCGGCCGTATAGAGCGGCGGATGCTCCAGCAGCCAGATCAACTCGCCGGCGGTCCCGTCAGCGATGGCGGCCGCGCGGGCCTCCATGGCGGCAACGGCTGCCGGGTAGGGAACGTACCCGGTCGAAACCGCCCACCCCACGGGCGCGCCGTCGGGCGCTCCCAAGACCGGAAGCGCCGAGTTTTCAAGGTTTAACGGGCGATCAAGCATGCGGCCTTAGTCTTGCAGTCCGAGAGCCGCGACCAGTCGCGGTCGCGAGTGAAATCCAGGGGCCTTACTTCGTGAGCCAGGTCAACGCCGTCAATGTCGAGATCTCCGTCCTGCTGGGGCGCTCGATCCTGCCAATGCAGCAGCTGCTGCGCATGGGCCGCGGCGCGGTGATCCCGCTGGACGCCAAGACCAATGACGAGGTCTGGATCCTGGCCAACAACCACCCCATCGCCCGCGGCGAGATCCAGATCAGCGACGACCGCATCGCCATCCAGGTGACCCGCGCCGCCGACGTCTACGACTACATGGCTGGCGGGACCTGAGGCGCTTGCCGTCGCCGTCGAACGCGTGAGACATCCTCTTCCACGGACCGGAGGAGATCGAATGCTACGCAAGGCGGCGATGCTGACCAGTGTGTTGGCCCTGGCCCTGACAGCCGGCGTGCAGGCCCCAAAGACCCATACCGGCGTCTGGGACAACATCACCTCGATCGAGGAGACCGGCGATATCGTCGGCGCCAGGGTCGAGGTGTTCGACGGCCCCAGGCCCTATGTCCTGGCGCGGATCTGCGAAGGCGAGTGTCCGCCCGAGCCGCTCAGGTCGCCGGCCGTGATCAAGGGCGACACGATCACCTTCGACTATCGGATGGACAGCAATCCGCCGGACACCCTGCATGTGGTCGGCCGCTTCACGCGCAAGGGCCTTGTTCTCAGGACCTATCCCGACGCCGAGGAACAGCTGCTGCGGCCGGCCAAGCCCGACGCGTGACCGTGCGCTTTTCGCGGCAGGCAAACTCCGCTCTTTCCAAATCGGACTCAGTTTGCTACCTGCCGCGCCTCACCACGAGCGGTCGTGGCGGAATTGGTAGACGCGCAGCGTTGAGGTCGCTGTGGGGCAACCCGTGGAAGTTCGAGTCTTCTCGACCGCACCAGGTGAGACAACGGATAGAGCGCTTCCGGCGAAATCGGTTTCCGACTCGCCAGGGGCGCTCTAACCATTTCCGGGGAAGGGCTTGACCCTTCGCAGCCTTAGGTCACGCGCAGGACGCACGTCTTCAGAACTCAGGAGGTCCCCATGTCCCGGGAAACAACCGACCTGACAGACGATCCGCGCCACAACCTGGTCATCCCCGAGCCCGAAGCCGTCGAGGATCTGGAAGACCTCGCGCTGGGCGACGACTACGCGCTCAATCCCGAATATGTGGAAATGGTCATCGACGCGGCCGACCGCGGCGACACCGGGCGTCTGCGCGAGCTGGTCCACGCCCTGGATCCGGCCGACGTCGCCGACCTGATGGGCTTTCTGTCGGCCGGCTATCGCGAAGAGGTGATCCCGGTTCTGGACCCGGAATGGCTGGGCGAGATCATCGCCGAGCTGGACGACAACCTGCGCGAAGAGGTGCTGGAGGCCACGCCGTCCGCCACCCTGGCCAAGGCGCTGGAGGAGCTGGACTCCGACGACGCCGCCGACGTCATCGACGACCTGGACGAGGGCAAGCGCGCCCAGGTGTTGGCCGCCATGGACGAGGGCGACCGCGCGGCCATCGAGACGACCCTGGCCTATGAGGACGAGACCGCCGGCCGCCTGATGCAGCGCGAGTTCCTGGCCGCGCCGCAGTTCTGGACGGTGGGCCAGACGATCGACCACGTCCGCGAGGCCGGCGACCGCCTGCCGGAGCTGTTCTTCGACGTCTATGTGGTCGATCCCAGCTTCACCCCGGTCGGCGCCCTGCCGATCAGCCAGCTGCTGACCAACAAGCGCGAGACCCCCCTGGCCGAGATCATGGAGCCGGTGACCGAGATCGCCGTCGACATGGACCAGGAAGAAGTCGCCTACATCTTCGACAAGTACCACCTGATCAGCGCCCCGGTCATCGAGCCCGGCGGCCGGCTGGTGGGCCAGATCACGGTCGACGACATCGTCGGCGTCATCCGCGAGGAGGCCCAGGAGGACATCCTGGCCCTGGCCGGCGTCAGCGACACCGGCCGCGACGCGACGGTCAACGACATCGTCCGCTCGCGCCTGCCCTGGCTGCTGCTGAACCTGGTCACCGAGACCATCGCCGTCAGCGCCATCGCCATCTTCCAGGACCAGATCGCCAAGCTGGTGGCGCTGGCGGTGCTGATGCCGATCGTCTCGTCCCTGGGCGGCAACGCCGGCACCCAGACCCTGGCCGTGGCCGTCCGCGCCCTGGCCAGCAAGGAACTGAACGCCGCCAACGCCCGCCGGATCATCGTTCGCGAGCTGTCGGTCGGGGCGATGAACGGCCTGGTCCTGGCCGTGGTGATGGGCATGGCGACCTTCGTGTTCTACCACAACGCCAAGCTGGCGATCACGGTGGGCCTGGCTCTGGTGGCCAACATCGTCACCGCGGCGCTGGGGGGCATCCTGGCGCCGCTGGCCCTGGAGAAGATGGGCCGCGACCCGGCGGTCTCCTCGTCGATCTTCGTGACCTTCCTGACGGACTTCATGGGCTTCTTCGCCGTGCTGACGATCGCGGCCCTGCTATTGCGGTAGGCTGGGCCGGCATCGCGCCTCGCCCGAGGCGCGTCGGTCCGCCCCCTTCGCGCCGCGCTCCGTGTCCGGAATGGCAAATCGCTGAAGTCGGGGGTGGGACAGGCCCCCAACGGCGCCCATCTTGCGCCGCGTGCCCCGAACGCATCCGCGTCTGTATCAAACTGGGTCAGTCTTGGCGATGAAACCGCGCTATCAGGTCTCCCGCGCCGCCGTCGATCTCATCAAGAGGTTCGAGGGTTACCGGATGAAAGCCGCCCAACTGCCGGACGGGCGCTGGACGCTGGGCTATGGCCACACCCTGACCGCGCGCGCCGGCGCCTCCGTCTCGGAACAGGACGCCGAAGCCCTGCTGCTTTACGACCTGATCACCGTCGCCCACGCGGTCAACGAGAACGTCTATACGTCGCTGAACCAGAACCAGTTCGACGCCCTGGTCTGCTTCGCCTTCAACATCGGCACGGAAAACTTCGTCCGCTCGGCCGTGCTGCGCCGCCTCAACGAGGGCGCGCTGCTGCAGGCGGCCTGCGAGATGGAGATGTGGCGCAAGGCCGACTTCGAGGGCGAGCGCATCGTCGTCGACGCCCTGGTCCGCCGCCGCTCGGCTGAGAAGGCCCTGTTCCTGACCCCACTGGACGGCGCCTGGGTGGCCGCGCCCAGCTCGGTGCTGCGGCCCAGGATCGACCACGACGCCAGCAAGCTGGTGCCCAGCCAGGCGCCAGTGGCGATCACCACCGCCCTCACCGGCGACAGGGCCGTGGCCTTGCGCGACGACGGCTCGTCCGTCCCGGGATTGCCCGGCGCCGGACCCAGCGCCAGCGAACAGGCCGCCGCCGCGGTCGGGGCGCGCCTGGAGGCGATCCTGCCGGACGAGGCCGCCCCGTCGACGGCGATCGCCGCGCCGGCCCAGGACCTGGTCCTGCCGGACCCGCCCGTTCCCGCGGCGGCGCCGTCGCCGTTCGTTTACGCGACCCCGGAGCCGCTGGCGGCGGCTCCGCCGATCGCCGCGCCGTTCCAGCTGACGCCGGAGGATCCGGCCGTCGAGCCCGCCGCCCCGACCCCCGAGCCAAGCCTGTTCGAAACCGCGCGTCCGGCGCCCAGCGGTTCGCTGTTCAATCTGGGCGGTTTCTCGACCAGCGGCCCGGTCGAGCTGGAGGCCCAGGACGTCGCCTTCTCCCATGTGCAGCCGCACGCCTTCGGCAGCGTCAGCCTGCTGGTCGTCCTGGGCCTGCTGGGCCTGGCCCTGTTCGGCGGCGGCATCCTGTGGAACCTCAGCGTCGGGGCCGGCGAGGGCTTGTCGCTGGTCAAGATCTTCGGCTGGAGCGCCAGCGTGGTCGGCATGATCTGCTTCGCCACCGCGACCTATCTGCTGATGCGCCGATTGGGCGACCCCGGGCCGCAGGACGAAGACTAGACCGCGATCGCGATCATCGTGAGCATGAACGCCCGCGGGTCTGCTTGATCCGCGGGCGTTTGTGCTATGCAGAGGGTCATGAGCAACCAAACCGCACCCTCGATGGACTTCGCGCTGGGCGAGACGGCCGACGCGATCCGTGACACCACCGCCCGCTTCGCGGCCGACCGCATCGCGCCGATCGCCGCCCGCATCGACGAGACCAACACCTTCCCGCGCGAGCTGTGGGTCCCGATGGGCGACCTGGGCCTGCATGGCATTACGGTGGAGGAAGAGTTCGGCGGCCTGGGCCTGGGCTATCTCGAGCACGTGATCGCCATGGAGGAGGTGAGCCGCGCCTCGGCCTCGGTGGGGCTCAGCTACGGCGCCCACTCCAACCTCTGCGTCAACCAGATCCGCCGCTGGGCCACGCCCGAACAGAAGCAGCGCTACCTGCCCAAGCTGATCAGCGGCGAGCACGTCGGCTCGCTGGCCATGAGCGAGGCGGGGTCGGGCTCGGACGTGGTGTCGATGAAGCTGAAGGCCGAGCCGGTCGGCGATCGCTACGTGCTGAACGGCACCAAGTTCTGGATCACCAACGCGCCGCACGCCGACACCCTGGTCGTGTACGCCAAGACCGACGATCGCCGGATCACCGCCTTCCTGATCGAGAAGGGTATGAAGGGCTTCAGCGTCAGCAAGAAGCTCGACAAGATGGGCATGCGGGGTTCCGACACCGCCGAGCTGGTGTTCGAGGACTGCGAGGTGCCGGAGGAGAACGTCCTGGGTGCGGTGGGCGGCGGGGTCGGGGTGCTGATGAGCGGCCTGGACTACGAGCGGGCTGTGCTGTCGGCGGGGCCGCTGGGCATCATGCAGGCGTGTCTGGACGTGGTGCTGCCCTATGTCCGCGAGCGCAAGCAGTTCGGACAGGCGATCGGCTCGTTCCAGCTGATGCAGGGCAAGGTGGCCGACATGTACGTGGCCCTGAACTCCGCGCGGGCCTATGTCTACGCCGTGGCGCGGGCCTGCGATGCGGGCAGGACCACGCGGTTCGATGCGGCGGGCGCCATCCTGATGGCGTCGGAGAACGCGGTGAAGGTCTCGCTGGAGGCCATCCAGGCCCTGGGCGGCGCGGGCTACACCAAGGAGTGGCCGGTCGAGCGCCTGCTGCGCGACGCCAAGCTCTACGACATCGGCGCGGGCACCAACGAAATCCGGCGGTTCCTGATCGGGCGGGAGCTGGTGGGGGCGTAGCGTCCGATATAGACCCTCCCCCTGTGGGGGAGGCGATCGCGCAGCGATCGGTGGGGGGAGTTTGGAGCCGATCGAGGATCGCCCGTCGCCCGATCGCTCCCCCTCAGTCGCTTCGCGACAGCTCCCTAGAGGGGGAGCAGTAAAATGTAAGGGCCGCCCCGATCGCTCGGGACGGCCCTCCATCGTCGTAGCCGCGTCGCGGCGTGACTTCAAACCTTAGGCGTTCAACGCCTTCAGTTGGAGACCTCGATCTTCAGGCCCCAGGTCACGACTTGCGACCGCGGTTGGAGACAATGAGACACTGGTCACCTCCTTTCAGTTGTTGAACAACACAAGACGAATATGGGCGCCGATCGGCCATCCTGCAAAGGGGGCAATGTCGCGACCGGACGTCGCGGCTCGCAAAGGCTTCTTTGAAGGGCAAGCGGAGACGAGAAGAGGGGCAGTCCGGGTCGCGCAAGGGGGGCATGCGCGACCCGGGGCCGCATCGTCGGATCAGGCTAGAGGGCCCGCACGATCACGACGATGAGGGTCCAAAGACCAAGGTTCACGCCTAGCAGGCCCAGGCGATACAGGGTCACGGCCGAAGGGTCGGCGGCGAGGGCGACAGCGGTGGCGGCGGGGCGCTTCACGTTTGTTTCCATCCTGCGGCGCCTTGAATTTCCACGCCTTGACCAAAGAATAGGCGCTCGGCGCCGCTTCCCCCATGCGACAAAAGCGACGGATCGGGCCAAATGGACGGACCGATTGTCGCAGTTCTTTCACGGAGGGCCGCATGCCGGTCTGGGATCCCGACGTCTACCAGCGCTACAAGGCCTATCGCGACCGCCCGGCCCTGGACCTGATGCTGCAGATCCCCCGCGACCTGCAGCCACGCGAGATCTGGGACCTGGGCTGCGGGACGGGAGAGCACGCGGCCCTGCTGGCCAGCCGCCATCCCGGCGCCCGGGTGCACGGCCTGGACTCCAGCCCGGAGATGCTGGCGCGAGGCCGGGCCATGCGGGCCGACATTGAGTGGGCGCTGGGCGACATCGCGACCTTCGCGCCCCAGGTCCCGCCCGACCTGATCTTCACCAACGCCGCCCTGCAGTGGGTGGACGGCCACGAGACGCTGTTCCCCCGCCTGATGAGCCTGCTGGCGCCGGGCGGGGTCCTGGCCTGCCAGATCCCGGTGGTGGCCGACGACGGCTGGCGGCGCAGCCTGCGCGAGACGGCCCTGGACGGGCCCTGGGCCGCGCGGCTGGCCGATGTCGAGCGGGTGCGCTCCGGCGTCGATCCGCGGGCCTATCACGACTGGCTGTCGCCGCTGAGCCAGGATCTCGACGTCTGGGTGACGACCTATGTCCATGCCCTCGGCGGCGATGACCCGATCGTCGACTGGACCTCGGGGACCAGCCTGCGGCCGTATCTGGAGGCTCTGGCCGATCCGGACGAGCAGGCGGCGTTCCTGGCGGCCTGGCGCGAGCGGCTGGCGGTCGACTATCCGCGCCGTGACGACGGGGTCACGCTGTTTCCGTTCAGCCGGCTGTTCGTGATCGCCCGCCGCTATTGACCTCGGCCCGGGCCAGGTCGGCCAGGCTGGAGCGGCGCCGCAGTTCGGTCACCGGCTTGCCCAGGCTGTCCAGGGCCAGGGCCGCGGCCGCGCGTCCCGCGGCGACCGCGGGCTCGAAGGCCTTCCAGTCGCGGATATCGACCTCGTTGAGCTTGGGGGTGATCAGCACGTCCGAGGCCTCGCGGCTGGCCGCCAGGTCACGGCCCGTCGAGACGGTGGCGGCCCGCATCAGCAGCGCCACGATCGGCGGACCCTTGCGCCACTCGCCCGACCACAGCCACCGCCACAGCGAGGTCGGGCGGTCGACGTCGTCGGCGGTGATGCTGCGGCCGCGGGTGACGTCTACCCCGACAATCGGTCCAAGCTGGAAGGCGCGCATCACGTCGGCCGGGAAGTTCTTCATCACCGCCCCGTCGACCAGCACCGAATTGCCGTCCGCCACCGGCGGCAGCACGCCGGGCAGCGAGATCGAGGCCCGCAGGGCCTCGCGCAGCACGCCCTGGCGGTGCAGGTGGTATGCGCCCGACGTCAGGTTCGAAGACACGCAGAAGAACGGCAGCCAAAGGTCGGCGATCTCGATGTCGTCGAAATGCTCGGCCAGCCGCGCCTTGACCTTCAGGCCCTGGGTCATGGCCACCAGGGGAAAGGCGATGTCGTCCAGCGGGCTGGTGTCGACGAAGGCCTTGCGGATGCGGGTTTCCATCTCGCCGTCGTCCCAGCCCATGGCCAGGCCCGCGGCGACGACCGCGCCCATCGAGGCGCCGCCCACGAAGTCGATCGGCACGCCGCGCTCGCGCAGGGCCTGGATGGCGCCGATATGGGCGTAGGCCCGTGCGCCGCCGCCCGACAGCACCAGGCCCACCGACTGGCCGGTCAGCACCCGCGCCAGGCGCTGCACGTCGGCCATGCCGTTCTCGCGCACATGGAACAGCCGCGCGGCCTGGGTGGCGTTCAGCCATTCGCCCGAGCCCTTGGGGTGGGTGACCTTGGCCGGCTGCAGCAGGATCAGGTCGACCAGCCGCTGGTCCTGCAGTGGGCCGGACGCGTAGGTCGGGATCATGGCGGGCGGCTTGCGATCGCCCAGGCCGACGCGGAACAACCGGTCCACCTGCCGGCCGACGACATGTTTCCAGGCGGTCTCGTCGGCCTCGGCGACATACAGCACGAAGTCGTGCTGGCGCTCGACCGTGCTGAACCATTCGGTCGGGGCCAGCAGCGAGGCCGCCCCCTCGACGGTGACCGAGTAGCCCAGGGCCGCGATGGCGTGGGCGATGCGCTCGACGATCGACCGGATCGCCTTGCCGGGTTCGACCGCGATGAAGCCGAACACCGATGGGTCGCCGATCGAGGCGTGGGCGCCGGCGTTGCGGGCCCGGCGGATCATCAGCCGCGACAGTTCGATCATCACGTCCGGATCGCGCTCGACGGCCTCGAAGAAGGCGGCGCGGGGTAAGGCCAGGACTTCCGAATCGCGCAGCGCCACCAGGTTGGCCGAATGGGCCGAGCCGGCGATCATCGCCATCTCGCCGGCCGGTTCGCCAGGGCGGATCACCCCCAGGAACTGCGGCTCCTGGCCTTCCTCCCGGCGGAAAGCGCCCAACCGACCGGTGCGCAGGAAGTAGAGATAGTCCGCCGCCTCGCCGGGCGCGTACAGTGTCGCGCCGCCCGGTAGCGAGAACCAGGCGGCGTCGCCTTCGCGGTGTTCTTGCGCGAAGAGCCGGGCGAGGGCCGTGTCGGCCATGAAGTCGGGCAGGGTGACCACGGGTGGACGCTAACTTGAACCGCCGACCTTGGCCAACGAAGGTCAAAAACTGCGGCTTTCGGTGGGAAACGGAAAAGGCTATGCCTCGATAATGCCGAAGATGAACACGGGTATCGACAAGAACGGCGAGACCTTCGCCAAAAACGCCGCGCACAACCGCGCCCTCGTGGAGACCCTGCGCGAAAGGGTCGCGCAGGCGGCCCTGGGCGGTCCCGAGAGCGCCCGGACACGCCACACGTCGCGCGGCAAGCTGCTGCCGCGCCAGCGGGTCGAGCGCCTGCTGGACTCCGGCTCGCCGTTCCTGGAGATCGGCCAGCTGGCCGCCTGCGACCTCTATAACGGTGAGGCGCCGGGCGCGGGCCTGATCACCGGCATAGGTCGGGTGTCGGGCCGCGAGGTGATGATCGTCGCCAATGACGCCACGGTGAAGGGCGGGGCCTATTTCCCGATGACGGTGAAGAAGCACCTGCGGGCCCAGGAAATCGCCCAGCAGAACCGCCTGCCGTGCGTCTATCTGGTGGATAGCGGCGGGGCGAACCTGCCGCACCAGGCCGAGGTGTTCCCCGACCGCGATCATTTCGGTCGGATCTTCTTCAACCAGGCCCGGATGAGCGCGGCGGGTATCGCCCAGATCGCCTGCGTCATGGGCTCGTGCACCGCCGGCGGCGCCTATGTGCCGGCCATGAGCGACGAGACGGTGATCGTCCGCGACCAGGGCACCATCTTCCTGGCCGGCCCGCCGCTGGTGAAGGCCGCCACCGGCGAGGTGATCAGCGCCGAGGAACTGGGCGGGGCCGACACCCACGGCCGCCGTTCGGGCGTCGTCGACCACGTGGCCAATGACGACGAGCATGCGCTGGAGATCGTCCGCTCGATCGTCGCCAACCTCAACACCACCAAACGGGTCGAGACCGAGATCCGCGACGCCAAGCCGCCGCTGTTCGACGCCGAGGACCTGTACGGCGTCGTGCCCACCGACGTGCGCGCGCCCTACGACGTGCGCGAGGTGATCGCCCGCATCGTGGACGGCAGCGCGTTCGACGAGTTCAAGGCGCTGTACGGCACGACCCTGGTCTGCGGCTTCGCCCGCATCTGGGGCCAGCCCGTGGCCATCCTGGCCAACAACGGCGTGCTGTTCAGCGAAAGCGCCGTGAAGGGCGCGCACTTCATCGAGCTGGCTTGCAAGCGCAAGATCCCGCTGGTCTTCCTGCAGAACATCTCGGGCTTCATGGTCGGCGGCAAGTACGAGGCCGGCGGCATCGCCAAGGACGGCGCCAAGCTGGTCACCGCGGTCGCTTCGGCCGAGGTTCCGAAGTTCACGGTGCTGATCGGCGGCAGCTTCGGGGCCGGCAACTACGGCATGTGCGGCCGCGCCTACAGCCCGCGCTTCCTGTTCACCTGGCCCAACAGCCGCATCAGCGTGATGGGCGGCGAGCAGGCGGCCAGCGTGCTGTCGACGATCAAGCGCGACGGGATGGAGGCCAAGGGCGAGACCTGGGCGGCCGAGGACGAGGAGGCCTTCAAGGCCCCGATCCGCGCCCGCTACGAGGCCGAGGGCGACCCCTACCACGCCACCGCCCGGCTGTGGGACGACGGCATCATCGACCCGGCCCAGACCCGTGACGTGCTGGGCCTGGCGATCTCGGCTTCGCTGAACGCTCCGATCCCGGAGACGACGTTCGGCGTCTTCCGGATGTGATCAATGGCGGCCCTCGTCCTTCGACAAGCTCAGGATGAGGAATTCAAATGTCGGAGTAGCCCTCATCCTGAGCCTGTCGAAGGACGAGGGCGGACCAAGAAAGTGGAAGCCATGACCAACCCCATCGCCGACCCGATCGTCGAGGTTCCCGACACCGACGCCATGACCCCGCTCGTCCACCTGGACTCCACGCCGGAGGGCGCGGTCACCGTCTGGATCAACCGTCCGGCCAGGAAGAACGCCTTCGACGCGGCGACCATCGCGGCCCTGCACCAGGCGTTCGAGACCCTGCATGGAGCGGAAGGCGTGCGGATCGTCTTCCTGCGCGGGGTGGGCGGGGCGTTCAGCGCCGGCGCCGACCTGGAGTGGATGAAGGCCGCCGCGGACTGGAGCGAGGACGACAACCGCGACGACGCGCTCGGCCTGGCCCATATGCTCAAGGCCCTGCACGACATCCCGGCCCTGACCGTGGCCCTGGTCGAGGGCCCGGCCTTCGGCGGCGGCGCCGGCCTGGTCGCCGCCTGCGACCATGCCCTGGCCACGGCCGACGCCAAGTTCGCCTTCTCGGAGGTCAAGCTGGGCCTGACCCCCGCCACCATCAGCCCCTATGTGATCGCCGCCCTGGGCCCGCGCACCGCCAAGTTGCTGTTCGCCACCGGCCGGGTGTTCGACGCCGACCAGGCCTGGAGCTACGGTCTGGTCGACGAGGTGTTCGACGACGCGGCCGGGCTGGTCGCCGCCCAGGACGCCCTGGTCGAGGAGGTCGCGCTGTGCGCCCCCGGCGCCATCGGCGACGCCAAGGCCCTGGTCAACGACTTCGTCGGCCAGAAGATCGACCGCGGCCTGCTCGACGAGACGGCAAGACGCATCGCCCGCCGCCGCGTGTCCGACGAAGGCCAAGAAGGCGTGCGCGCGTTCCTCGAACGCCGTAAACCCGGCTGGACCATCTAGAGTCGAGCAGGGGGCCATATGACGGGCGAAATGGAAGCAGCGGCGGCGGACTCGTTCAGCGAGTTCTTCAAGCGACGCAGGAAGCACGCCTTCGAAGGCGTCGGAAAGCCGTGCGCCAACTGCCAGACCACGCTTGAAGGCCCTTACTGCCACGCCTGCGGCCAGAACGCCGACACCCACCATCGCTCGATCGGCCACCTGATCTGGGAGGCGATCGAGGGGATGTTCCACCTCGACGGCCGCCTGGCCCTGACCCTGCCGGCCCTGTTCCTGAAACCGGGCGGCCTGGCCAAGGACTACATGGAAGGCCGGATCGTGCGGCACGTGCCGCCGTTCCGCACCTTCCTGGTGGCCCTGCTGCTGTTCATCTTCGCGGCCGAGCACGCCATCCATTCGGCCCAGCACCACGCCGAGGAAGAGGCCCACAAGCGCGCCGAGGCCCTGGCTACGCCGCAGGGCCGGGCCGCCGAGGCCGCCCGCCTGCGCGCCGAAGCCGTCAAGGACCGTGACGCCAGCCTGAAGGAAGCGGCGACGGATCGTGACGCGACCCTGGCCGAGGCCGCCAAGGATCGCGACGAGGAGCTGAAAGACCCCGACGAGGAGCGGGCCAAGGTCCTGGAGCGCTATGAACGCGGCGCCGCCAAGGCGCGCGCCGACTATCAGGAAGGCGTGGCCAAGGCCCAGACCGACTACGCCGAAGCCGTCGCCAAGGCCGACCAGATCGCCGCCGGCAAGCTGCCCGAAGGCGTGGGACTGACCCCTGAGGAGGCCCGCAAGGCCGACGCGGCGCGGATTCGGAACCTGTCGCTGAACGGCGAGGTCCCGGCGGTGACGATCCACGACGACGGCCACGTCGAGACCGGGGCCATGCCGCCCGAAGCTCAAGCCGCGCTCAAGGAAGCCGCGGCCAAGGGGCACGATCCGTCCAAGGCTCTCCGCTGGAGCGGCGGCTGGCTAAAGGAAAGCATCGCCAAGGCTCGAGAGAACCCCGAATTCTACGTGTTGGTGCTGTTCACCTGGGGCCATCGCATGGCGGTGTTGCTGCTGCCGATCGTCGGCCTGGCCCTGGCCCTGGTCTATCGCAACAAGCCCAAGTTCTTCATCTACGACCACCTGCTGGTGGCGATGAACCTGCTGTCCTTCGCGTTCCTCACCAACGCCCTGGGCCTGGTCCTACCCGACGCCGCCAAGACCTGGTGGTTCGGGCTCCTGGTGCTCTGGACGCCCGTGAACCTGTTCCAGACGCTGCGGGGCGCCTACGGGTCCAGCATCGTGGGTGCGGCGCTCAAGACGCTGATCGTCTGGTGGGCCACCGTGTTTTCCTTCTCCCTCCTGCTCGTCGGCCTGGCGCTTCTGGCTCTGGCCCAGATCTAGGAATATCGTCTTGATCTCGTCTGTCCTCATCGCCAATCGCGGCGAAATCGCCCGTCGGATCATCCGCACCGCCCGCGAGCTGGGCGTGCGGACAATCGCGGTCTATTCCGAGGCGGACGCGCAGGCGCCGTTCGTGATGGAGGCCGATGTCGCCATCCTGATCGGTCCGGCCCCGGCCCGCGAGAGCTACCTGGTCCCCGAGAAGATCCTGGCCGCCGCCCGCCAGACCGGCGCCGAGGCGATCCACCCGGGCTACGGCTTCCTGTCCGAGAACGCCGACTTCGCCCAGGCGGTGATCGACGCGGGCCTGGTCTGGATCGGCCCGCCGCCCTCGGCCATCCGCGCCATGGGCCTGAAGGACGCGGCCAAGAAGGTAATGATCGCGGCGGGCGTGCCGACCACCCCCGGCTATCTGGGCGAGGACCAGTCGGTCGAACGCCTGGCGGCCGAGGCGGCCAAGATCGGCTTCCCGGTGCTGATCAAGGCCGTGGCCGGCGGCGGCGGCAAGGGCATGCGCAAGGTCGACAGGGCCGAGGACTTCGCCGCCCTGCTGGCCTCGTGCCAGCGCGAGGCCTCGGCCAGTTTCGGCGACGACCGGGTGCTGCTGGAAAAATACGTCACTCGTCCGCGCCACATCGAGGTGCAGGTGTTCGGCGACAGCCACGGCAATATCGTCCACCTGTTCGAGCGCGACTGCTCGCTGCAGCGCCGCCACCAGAAGGTCATCGAGGAGGCTCCGGCCCCCGGCATGGACGAGGCGACCCGCGCGGCCGTCTGCGGGGCGGCGGTCAAGGCGGCCCAGGCCGTGGGCTATGTCGGGGCGGGCACGGTGGAGTTCATCGCCGACGCCAGCGAGGGCCTGCGCGCCGACCGCATCTGGTTCATGGAGATGAACACCCGGCTGCAGGTCGAGCATCCGGTCACCGAGATGATCACCGGTCAGGACCTGGTCGAGTGGCAGCTGCTGGTCGCCTCGGGCGAGCCCCTGCCGCTGGCCCAGGACGAGATCGAGATCGACGGTTGGGCCATGGAGGCGCGGCTTTACGCCGAGAACCCGGCCACGGGCTTCCTGCCCTCGACCGGTCCCCTGACCCATTTCCGCCTGCCCGAGGGCGACGTGCGGGTGGACAGCGCGGTGGAGGAGGGCGGTGAGGTGACCCCGTTCTACGACCCGATGATCGCCAAGCTGATCGCCCACGGCGTCGATCGCGAGGACGCCGCCGTTCGCCTGGCCGAGGCCTGCCGCCTGGTCGAGGTCTGGCCGGTCAAGACCAACGCCGCCTTCCTGGCCCGCTGCGCCAGCGACCCCGACTTCGTCGGCGGGGCGGTGGACACGGGCTTCATCGAGGCGCGGCTGGAGGACCTGACCCAGCGGACCTTCTCCGACGCTCCGACCCTGGCGGCCATCGGCCAGCGACTGGAGGCGTTCATGGAGGCCGACCAGCCCAGGGCCGACGTCTGGGCCAGCGCGCCGTCGCGCCTGCTGGGCTTCCGGATGAACGCGCCCCGGGCGGCGATGAAGCTGCCGCTCGCGGTGGACGGCAAGGCCATGCCGCTGCGCGTGGCTCTGGCGGGGGGAACCGGCGACGACTGGTCGTGGGACATCACGGTCGAGGACGGCCGGCCGCTGGACGATGTGGACGTGCTGCCCTCGGCGTTCGGCGGCGATCCGCTCTACGTGTTCGAAGGCGGCGACGTCCGCGAGTTCGACTTCACCTACCAGGCCGGCGGCGCTCATGCGGCGGCCTCGGACGGGGCGATCCTGTCGCCGATGCCGGGCAAGATCGTCTCGGTGGCCGTCGAGGCCGGCCAGGCGGTGGTCAAGGGCCAGACCCTGCTGACCCTGGAGGCCATGAAGATGGAGCACGCCCTGGCCGCGCCGTTCGACGGCGTCGTCGCCGAGCTGTCGGCCGTGGCCGGCGGCCAGGTCAGCGAAGGCGTGGTGCTGGCGAAGCTGGAGCCGGTCGCCTAAGTAGGCCGCCATGCCCCTGCACATCATCAAGCTGGTCGTCGGCTGCGACAACATCGACGAACTCGTCGCCTGGCACGCCGAGGCCGACCGCCCGTGGATCATGCACACCCGCATGACGCCCAAGCGCGTCGACGAGGTGCTGGACGGCGGGTCGCTGTACCGCGTGATGAAGGGCCAGATCCTGTGCCGCCAGACGATCCTCCGGATCGACACGGTGGGCGAGGGCCAGGCCTCGCGCTGCGAGGTGACGGTCGATCCGACCATCGTCCGCGTCGCGCCTACCCCTCGGCGGCCGTTCCAAGGCTGGCGCTATCTCAAGCACGAAGACATCCCGCCGGACCTGACCGAAGCCGAGGCGGCCGAAATGCCGGCCGACTTGGCGCGCCAGTTGCGGGAGCTTGGGGCGTGGTGATCACCCCATAATCCGCTCATCCCGGCGAATGCCGGGACCCAGATGGGATAGCTGGGAGACGGGTTCCTCTAGCTCTGAGTTCATCCCATCAGGCGCAACGCCATAGGATCTGGGTCCCGGCATTCGCCGGGATGAGCGGGTTCTTGAGCTAGACCGCCATGTTGTCGATCAGCCGCGTCCTGCCCAGCCAGGCCGCCACCAGGATGCGGCCGTCGGCTTGACCGATCGGACCTGGGCCCAGGCGCGACAGGTCGCTCGCCTCGCGGATATCGACATAGTCCACCTGGCGGAAGCCGGCGGCGAGGATGGCGGCCTTGGCGGTTTCCTCGGCTTCGTCGATTCGCCCGCCCGCGGCGACGGCCTCTGCGGCGGCCTTGATCGCGTTCGGCAGGGCGACGGCGGCGGCGCGCTCCTCAGCGCTGAGATAGGCGTTGCGCGAGGACAGGGCCAGGCCGTCCGTCGCCCGGGCGGTGGGGGCTCCGACGATCTCGACCGGGATGTCAAGGTCCCGGACCACCCGCTTGATGACCTGGAGTTGCTGGTAGTCCTTCTCGCCGAAGATCGCGACGTCAGCCTGGGATTGCAGCAGCAGCTTGGTCACGACCGTGGCCACCCCGCCGAAGAACTGCGGACGGGCCGCGCCCTCCAGCGGCTCGGAGACGCCGGTCAGGTTGACCGTGGTCGAGAACCCAGGGGCGTACATTTCCGAAACGTCCGGCGCGAACATCAGGTCGCAACCGACCTCGGCCAGCAGCTCGGCGTCCCGGGCCTCGCCGCGCGGATAGGAGTCGAAGTCCTCGTGTGGGGCGAACTGCTTGGGGTTGACGAAGACGCTGGCCACGGTTCGCCGCGCCTGGACTTGGCCGAGCTGGATCAGCGACAGGTGGCCCTCGTGCAGGGCGCCCATGGTCGGGATCAGCGCCACGCGCTCGCCGGCGGCCTTCCAGGCGGCGACCTGGGCCCGCAGGTCGGCGACGGTGCGGACGATTTTCAGCGTCGATTTCGCCACGGCGAACTCCTGCCTCGAACAGGCGTTGGCTTATGACGGACGCACGCCCAGGCGTCCACCTGCGACAATGGGTCCACAGGGAAGCGACCCCGGGATTGACGTGGCGTCCTCTCAGGGCGTCTCCTGCATGTTAATCTTTCATTGAGAGTCGCCGAGTCGGGCGAAAAGAAGGAAAGAAGGCATGGCCGAAACGCGTGTCATCGTCGTCGGCAACGAGAAGGGCGGGGCGGGCAAGTCCACCATCGCCGTCCATCTCGCCACGGCGCTGCTCTATGGCGGCGCCAAGATCGCGCTGCTGGATCTCGACCTGCGCCAATGCACCTCGATGCGGTTCTTCGAGAACCGCAAGGCCTGGGTGGCCGGCAACGGCGTGACCCTGCCCGAGCCGCTGCCGTTCCGGCTCAGCGACGACGACGTCGCCCTGGCCGCCGCGCCGGAAGCCGACCAGGTGGCCAAGTTCGAGGCCGCCTTCGTCGCCGCGCGCGAGGCCGCCGACTTCGTGCTGATCGACACCCCCGGCGGCGATACCGCCATCTCGCGCATGGCCCACGGCCTGGCCGACCTGATCGTCACCCCGATGAACGACAGCTTCGTCGACTTCGACATGCTGGGCCATGTCGATCCGGTGACGATGGAACTGCAGAAGCCCAGCCTCTATTCGCTGACCGTCTGGGAGGCCCGCAAGGCCCGCGCCCTGTCGGGCCAGCGCCAGGCCCTGGACTGGGTGGTGCTGCGCAACCGCCTGGCCACCACCGAGGCTCGAAACCGCAAGCGCGTCGAGGACCGGCTGACGGCCCTGTCCAAGCGGGTCGGCTTCCGCATGGGCCCTGGCCTGCGCGACCGGGTCATCTATCGCGAGCTGTTCCCGTTCGGCCTGACCATCGCCGACCTGTCGCCTCAGGTGCGCCCGGTTCCGGTGTCGCTGCAGCACCTGGCCGCCCGCCAGGAACTGCGGGCCCTGATGCACGCCCTTGGCCTTTCGGCCTATTCCGGGGAAACTCTGCTCGCCGCCCAATAACGCAAGGGCCGGCGCCGGGATTCACGCTTCATGTTTTATCTGCTGCTGGGCGGCGCGATCCTGCTGTTCGTCCTGTCGGGCCGCGCCACCCGCGTCTTGAAGGGCGACGGCTGGCGGATCGGCGCGGGCATAACCGCGCTGCTGGCCTTCGCGGGCGCGGCCTATGCCGGCGTGCGCAGCGAGTGGCCGGTCTGCATCGTGCTGCTGGTGATCGGCGCCTGGAGCGCCACGACCGCTCGCCAGCGCCCGGCGGTCTCCAAGGCCCGGCGGACCGAGGGCGGGCCGAGCCTGGCCGAGGCGAGGGCGATTCTTGGTGTCGGGCCGCAAGCGTCCAAGGCCGAAATCCAGGCCGCCTATTCGCGCCTGATCCGCATGGCCCACCCGGACAAGGGCGGCACGGCTGGCTTGGCCGCGCAGCTCAACGCCGCGCGGGACCGGTTGCTGGACGGAAAGTAGGGCGCTTACCGCGGGGCCAGGACCATGCAGGGCTGGCGCTTGGCGCTGATCGCGCGGCAGGCGCCGCGAGCCGCGTCGGCGGTCAGGCCCTGGAACTGGGCGCGGAAGGTGCTGCTGGCGGCCCCTTCGACCGCGCCCTCGGCGTCGGCCACGAACTTCGAGAAGCGCGAGCGGACCAGCGCCAGCTGCTCGTTGGCCAGGCTCTTGGACTTGAAGGCCCCGACCTGCACGGCCCATTCGCCCTTTGCCTTCTTTGGCGCGGGCTTCGCCTGGGCCGCCTTCAGGGTCGGCGAGACCTTCAGGGCCGCGGGAGGACGGGGATTGTCGGTCAGCACGATCTTCAGCCCGGCCTGGTCGCCGTCGCCTTCCTCGGTGGAGGGACGCATGATCGGGCCGGTCGGCTCGTCTTCGTACAGGTTGGCGGCGATGGTCGTGCGCTCGCCGTGCGAGCGGCGCTTGAGCACGTCGAAGCCGGTGGTCAGCAGGTCTTCCATGTTGTTGTCGCGCCAGGCGGTGGACGACCCGCCCAGGACCACCGCGATCAGGCGGCGGCCGTCGCGCACGGCCGAGCCGGCGAGGTTGTAGCCCGAGGCGTTGGTGTAGCCGGTCTTCAGGCCGTCGAAGCCCTGCATGTTGGTCAGCAGGCGGTTGTGGCCCGGGATATAGCGGCCGCGGAACTCGAAGCCCTTGATGCTGAAGTAGGAATAGTACTGCGGGAAGTCGCGCATCGTGGCGCGCGACAGGATGGCCAGGTCGCGGGCGGTCGAGATCTGCCGGCTGTCGGGCAGGCCCGAGGCGTTGACGAAGCGGCTGTTGCGCATGCCCAGTTCTTGGCCGCGCAGGGTCATCAGGGCGGCGAACCGCGACTCGCTGCCGCCGAGTCGCTCGGCCATGGCCACGGCGGCGTCGTTGGCCGACTTCACCGTCATGGCGCGGATCGCCTCGTCGACGCTGATGCTGTCGCCGGGCTGCAGGCCCAGCTTGGTCGGCGTCTGGGCGGCGGCGTGCGATGAGAAGGGCACGCGGTCGGTCAGCTTCAGCCGGCCTTCGCTGAGCGCCTCGAAGGTGAGGTACAGCGTCATGATCTTGGTGACCGACGCCGGGTAGCGCGGGCTGTCGGCCCTTTTGTCATAGAGCATCTCGCCTGAATTGGCGTCGATGACGATGGCCGCGTACTTCGGCTCGGCGCTGTTCATCTGCAGATACGGGATCTGAGCCGAGGCGGAGACCGGGGCGGCCAGGCCGCTCAGCATGGCGCCGGCCACACCGAGAGCGGCAAGAACGGAGCGGACCGGGATAAACTTGGCGAACATGGCGAATGCGTCCGTCATTTGAACTGAGCGGTTCCGCACCGCCACACGCGTGACATTAGCATGCGCGTCGTGGCCTTTCGCTAAGGTAAACAAGTGGTGAGCGATTTCGCCGCAGAGATGGATAATTTCAAGGCGTTGCGGCGAAGCTTCGGTCTCGCGCCCAAGGCGAGCGAATGTGTCCGTCGGTTTATGGTGCGCTGCACAATTTTCTTGACTGCTGCGGTGCAACATGAGACACCGGTGTTGTCCCAACGCATGGCCTGGACCCGCTTCTCCATCGTCGTGCCCCGCCCCCTCTGCCAGGAGTCTCCCCCATGGCCGCCGCTGAAACCCTGAAGAACACCGTCGAACAGTTCAGCACCGCCTCGAACCAAGCGTTCAAGGACGGCGTCGAGAAGTCTCTGGCCGCTCTGGCCGAGGCCAACACTCATTCGAAGAAGAACCTGGAAGCCGTCGTCGCCTCGGTGACCGCCGCCACCAAGGGCGCCGAAGCCCTGGGCGCCCAGACCTTCGCCTATTCGAAGAAGGCCGCCGAGGACCAGGTCGCCGCCGCCAAGTCGCTGGCCGCCGCCAAGAGCGTCCAGGAAGCCGTCGAGCTGCAGACCGCCTGGGCCAAGTCGGCCCTGGAAGCCTACATCGCCCAGGTCAGCAAGGCCTCGGAGATCGTTTCGGCCTCGATCAAGGACTCGGTGAAGCCGCTGAACGAGCGCGTCACCGCGACCGTCGAAAAGCTGCAAGCCGCCCGCTAAAGGCGACCGGCTCCTTCCAGAGCCGAGAACAGTTTGAAGGCCCGAGCCGGCAACGGTTCGGGCCTTTTTTCTTGTCCTGGCATCCCGCCGCGCTAAGCATGCGTCCAAGTCATTGGAGTGTGTGATGTCGAAGGTCGAACAGCGTCTGGCGGAACTGGGGATCGTGCTGCCGCAACCGGTCGCGCCGGTCGCCAACTATGTGCCCTTCGTCGCGACGGGGAACCTGATCCACATCTCCGGCCAGATCTCGCTCGACGCCAATGGCGGCCTGAAGGGCACGGTCGGGACGGACGTCGACCTGGAGACCGCCCAACAGGGCGCGCGGCTGTGCGGCATCAACCTGCTGGCCCAGATGAAGGCGGCCGTCGGCGACCTGGACCGGGTCAAGCGCGTGGTCAAGCTGGGCGGCTTCGTCCAGGTCAGCCAGGACTTCATCGACATCCCCAAGGTGATCAACGGCTGCTCGGACCTGATGGTCGAGGTGTTCGGCGACGCCGGCCGCCACGCGCGCTCGGCCGTCGGCGTCTACAAGCTGCCGCTGGGCTTCTCGGTCGAGGTCGACGCCGTGGTCGAGGTGGCCTGATGCGCGCGCGGCCCCGCCCCGCGACCGAAGCGTTTGGCGAGGCGTGGGAGCGCCTGTTCGAACCGGCGGTGGCGCATCGTGGGCTGTGGTCGCCGGATGGCGCGCCCGAAAACTCCCTGGCCGCCTTCCAGGCCGCCTGCGCCCACGGCTATGCGATCGAGTTGGACGTCCAGCTGACCGCCGACAACCACGTGGTGGTCTTCCACGACGATCACCTGGAGCGCCTGACGGGCGTGCCGGGGCGTCTGCGCGACCACACCGCCGCCGACCTTGGCGAGTTGAAGCTGTCGGGTACGGACGAGACCATCCCCACCCTGGCCGACGCCCTGACCCTGATCGGCCATCGGGCCATGGTCTATATCGAGCTGAAGACCCCGTTCGGCGAGGTCGGCGAGCTGGAGAAGCAGGTCAGCGAGATCCTGCTGGACCACAACGGCCCGACGGCCGTGATCGGCTTCAATCCCTATTCCCACGCCTGGTTCGCCGAGCACCAGCCGCAGATCCTGCGCGGCCTGGACAGCTATGGCTGGGCCGACGAAGGCGCCCGCAAGCTGGCGCCGGAGCTGCGCAAGTCCCTGGCCAATCTCGAGCAGATCGAGATCGCCCGGCCGGACTTCCTGGCGTTGGGCCTGGACATGCTGCCCAGCGCCCGCGCCGACCAGCTGCGCGCCAAGGGCATGCCGGTTATCGCCTGGACGGTGCGTTCGGCCGAGCAATGGGACGGCGTCCGCGACCATTGCGACAACCTGATCTTCGAGGGCTTCGCCGCGTGACAGGCGTCAAGGCGGAGGTGCGCGTCCACCGGCGCATCGCCGAGATCGGCCGCGACGCCTGGGACGCCTGCGCCGCCCCGCACGGCGATCCCTTCGTCAGCTTCGACTTTCTGGACGCATTGGAAGAGAGCGGCTGCGCGGTCGAACGCACCGGCTGGGCGCCGCATCACCTGTCGGTCGAGGACGAGGCCGGCCGGGTGGCGGCGGTCATGCCGCTTTACCTGAAGTCCCACAGCCAGGGCGAATACGTCTTCGACCACAGCTGGGCCGACGCCTATGAGCGGGCAGGCGGGCGTTATTATCCCAAGCTCCAGTGTTCGGCGCCGTTCTCGCCCGTGACCGGGCCACGACTGATCGTGCGGCCGGACATCGACGTCGACGACGGCCGCTCGGCTCTGCTGGGCGGCGCGCTCACGCTTTGCGACCGCCTGAAGGCCTCGTCGCTGCACGTGACCTTCCCGACGGCCGACGAATGGGCGTGGATGGGCGAACGCGGGATGCTGCGTCGCCAGGACCAGCAGTACCACTGGTTCAACCGGGGCTATGCGACCTTCGAGGATTTCCTGGCCTCGCTGTCGTCCAATCGCCGCAAGACCATCCGCCGCGAGCGCCGCGACGCTCAGGCCGGGCTGGAGATCGTGGCCCTGACCGGCGAGGCGTTGACCGAAGAGCACTGGGACGCCTTCTTCGGCTTCTACATGGACACCGGCGGCCGCAAGTGGGGCCGGCCCTATCTGAACCGGGCCTTCTATTCGCTGCTGGGCCAGCGGATGGCCGACAAGGTGCTGCTGATCTTGGCTCGCCGGCCGGGCGGTCCCTGGATCGCCGGGGCCCTGAACCTGATCGGCGGCGAATGCCTGTACGGCCGCCACTGGGGCTGCACCGAGGACGTCCCGTTCCTGCATTTCGAGCTCTGCTACTACCAGGCCATCGAGCACGGCATCCGCCTGGGCCTGCCGCGCGTCGAGGCCGGGGCCCAGGGGCAGCACAAGATCGCCCGCGGCTACTTGCCCAGCCCGGTCTATTCGGCCCACTGGATCGCCGACCCGGCCCTCCGCGAGCCGGTGGCGCGCTACCTAGAGCGCGAGCGCGAGGCGGTCGACGCCGAGATGGCGGTGCTCACCGAGGAGTTTTCGCCCTTCCGTCAGGCGCCTTAGCCCAGCCGGGTCTCGGCCACCTTGTCCTCGTAGTCCTTCTTGGGGTCGCGCCCGAGCAGCATCTTCAGGCCCGCGAACAGGCTGTTCTCGTTGAGCCAGATCTGGGCGTCGCCGGCGTCGAAGCGGAGCAGGCGGATCTTGGGGTCGGCCTTGCCCTCGAACCAGGCGGCGACGAAGGGATTCCACAGACGATCGATCGTGGCGCGGTCGTCGTGCACGGACAGGCCGCCTTCCACCGAGGCGAACAGGTCATGGCCTTTGGACGCGAAGTGCAGCACCGCATCCTTCTGGCTGGCGAGTTCAGCCACCAGGTCGCTGTCGGACGAGGTGAAGAACCAGATCGGGCCGCCGTCGTCGTCCTCGACCAGCGCGGTCAGCGGCTGGGCGCGGCCGCCCTCGACCCCGGCCAGGCCGACCATGGCGGTGCGGTCGGACTTCAGCGATTTCCAGAACTTGGCGACGAGCTCGGCTTCCTTGGGCATGCGTCTTCCTCCGTTGGCCTAAGCGAACGAGGAGCTAAGGCGAGCGTTCCGGCGGCGTGTCACGATCGTTCGAAAGCGGCCTTCAGCAGGGCGCGAACCTCACCGTCCACGTCGGCCGGGGACCTGAGCGGCAGCTTGGCCTTCAAGCGTTCGGACCAGCTTTCGGTCTTCGGCTCCAACAGGCGAGGGGAGGTGTCCGGCGGCACGGCCAGACCCAGCACCGCGGTCCCGCCCTTGACCGGCTTGGCCGCCGCGAACTGGAACTCACGCGACCAGGCGCTGTAGGTCTTGCGCTGGCCCACGACCAAGCCGTCGAAGTCCGCGATCGCCGCCTCCACCGCCTGCAGGATCGCCAGCGAAGCCGGGTCGGTCCAGAGGGCGGCGCGGGTCTCGTCGGGATTGTCCCAGGCCCGTTCGGACGGGAAGGCCACCGACAGGACATAGCTGGCCCGGTTCTGGCCCAGGCCGTGGTGTTCCTTGAGCCAGCCGAGCTGCGCGCGGGGTCTGGTTTCAGGGCAGGTCCTGGCGATCGCCACCCAGTCTTCCAGGCTCTTGCCGGTGTCGCGGGCCAGGCCCTCGCGCACCGAGGCGAACCACTTCCTCTGGCGTTCGGTCAGGTGTTCCGTCATCGGCGGTGTCCTCCAACGCGGTCGACCAGCTCGACCGGCATTTCCCGGCGCGCGAGGCTCGCGGTCATTTGCGCGCCCCGCTCGGTTTGGTAGGTACGGTTCCGATCACGCCGGAGACGATCATGAGCCTTCACGGAACCTACGACGCCGACAATATCTTCGCCAAGATCATCCGCGGCGAGGTCCCGGCCGCGAAGGTGTTCGAGGACGACCAGGTCCTGGCCTTCATGGACGTCTTCCCGCAGTCGCGCGGCCATGTGCTGGTCATCTCCAAGACCAGCCAGGCCCGCAACCTGCTGGAGGCCGAGACCAAGACGCTGGGCCGGCTGATCGGGGCGGTGCAGAAGGTGACCCAGGCCGTGACGACGGCCCTGAAGCCCGACGGCGTGGTGGTGACCCAGTTCAACGGCGCGCCCGCCGGCCAGACGATCTTCCATCTGCATTTCCACATCATTCCCCGCTACGAGGGCGAGGCCCTGGGGCGGCATGGCGAGGGCATGGCCGACGCCGAAGAGCTCAGGGGCCTGGCGGAGAAGATCGCGGCGGCGCTCTAAGCTGAACCTTTGTCCTCATCGAGCATTGCGCCATGGTGGTGCTGGCTTTTGGGGGGCGGGTTCATGTTGGAGTTCGACGACGCACCGAAAGGCCTGGTGCGCCTGATCTACGCCAGTCGCGCCCAGGAGCTGGGGCGTGGCGGATTGCCCGAAATGGTTCGGACCATCCTGCTCAAGTCCATCCAAAACAACCGCATGGCGGCGGTGACCGGGTTCCTGGTGGCCGGCGAGGGCCGTTTCCTGCAGTTGCTTGAGGGACCGGCCGGCGAGGTCGAGCAGACCTTCGAGCGTATCCGACGGGATGATCGCCACGGCGACGTCCAGGTGATCTCGCGAGGCGCCGTCGAGCGCCGGATGTTCCGCGACTGGAACATGGCCCAGCATCAGATCGTCGCCGCCGACCGGAGCGTCCTGACCAAGGTCGGGTTGACCGCCTTTACGCCCGACGGGCTGGACGAGGCGCGCGCCGTGACCCTGCTGACAACGTTCGGCGCTCAGCACCTCCGCTAGACAGTCCGCGAGGGCGGAAGCCTGGTCGGCGCCGCCGCGCCGCCGCGCCGTCGCCCGGCTAGGACCCTAGCTTGATGATCGCCGTGGCCAGGCCGACGATCGCCGTCATGCCGCCCATCAGGGCCAGGCCCTGAAAGCGGAGCTTGTCGTTCAGTTCGGCCAGGATCTGGTGCTTGGCGACGGCCAAGTCCGCCTTCAGGGCCTGGGTGTCCATCCTGGTCGCGTGGGCGAGTTCGGCGAGATCCGCCTTGGTCGCCATGTTGGCGAGGTCGGCCTTCGTCGCTGTGTCGGCCTTGGTGGCCAGGCCGCTGATGTCCGGAAATTGCGCCGTCGATTGCACCAGCTCCACGATCGCTTCCGCCGCGCGCTCTTCCAGTCCCGCGTCGCGGAGGCGTTTCGTTGCTCCGAGCGTGTCGAAGGCGACTGACATGGGATCAACCTAGTCACGTGTTCTCGTTTTGTACAGTCGCATTTCGAGAGCGCTTCAATAGCAAAGAGGCCCGGATCGCTCCGGGCCTCTCGCTGTTTTCGACCTATTCGGTGAGCGCCGGTTCGGCCTCGTCTTCCTTGGTCGCCTTGCCGGGCTTTTCCGGATTGGACTCGATCTCGAAGGCGATCTTGCCGTTCTCCAGGACCACCTTGACGTGGCCGCCGCGGACCAGGCGTCCGAACAGGATGTCGTCGGCCAGCGGCTTCTTGATGTGCTCCTGGATGACCCGCGCCAGGGGGCGGGCGCCGTAGAGCTCGTCGAAGCCGTTCTTGGCCAGCCAGTCGGCCGCGCCGTCGCTCAGCGAGACCGTCACGTTCCGGTCGGCCAGCTGGGCCTCCATCTGCATGACGAACTTCTGCACGACCTGGCGGATGATCTCCGGCGTCAGCGGCTTGAAGGCCACCACCGCGTCGAGGCGGTTGCGGAACTCGGGCGTGAACAGGCGCTTGAGCGCGGCCTCTTCCTCGCCCTGCACCTTGTCGCGGCCGAAGCCGATCGCCTGGCGTTGGGCGTCCGAAGCCCCGGCGTTGGTGGTCATGATCAGGATGACGTTCCTGAAGTCGACCTTCTTGCCGTTGCTGTCGGTCAGCACCCCGTGGTCCATGACCTGGAGCAGGATGTTGTAGACGTCCGCGTGCGCCTTTTCGATCTCGTCCAGCAGCACCACGGCGTGCGGGTGCTGGTCGACGGCGTCGGTCAGCTGGCCGCCCTGGTCGTAGCCGACATAGCCGGGAGGGGCCCCGATCAGGCGGCTGACGGTGTGGCGCTCCATGTACTCCGACATGTCGAAGCGGATCATCTCGATCCCGAGCGTCGAGGCCAACTGCTTGGCGGCTTCGGTCTTGCCGACGCCGGTCGGGCCGCTGAACAGGTAGCTGCCGATCGGCTTGTCCGGGTCGCGCAGGCCGGCCCGGGCCAGCTTCATGGCCGAGGACAGCTGCAGAAGCGCCTCGTCCTGGCCGAACACGGCGCGCTTCAGGTCAGCCTCCAGCTCGCGCAGCGACTCGGTGTCGGACTTGCTGACCGACTTGGGCGGGATGCGGGCGATCTTGGCCACGACGGCCTCGATCTCCTTGACGCCCAGGACCTTCTTGCGGCGGCCTTCCGGCAGCAGCATCTGGCCCGCGCCCGCCTCGTCGATCACGTCGATCGCCTTGTCGGGCAGCTTGCGGTCGGTGATGTACTTGGCCGACAGCTCAACGGCCACCTTGAGGGCGTCGTTGGTGTACTTCAGCTTGTGGAAGTCCTCGTAGTAGCTCTTCAGCCCCTTGAGGATCTTGATGGTGTCTTCCACCGTCGGCTCGTTGACGTCGATCTTCTGGAAGCGACGGACCAGGGCCCGATCCTTCTCGAAGTGCTGGCGGAACTCCTTGTAGGTGGTCGAGCCCATGCAGCGCAGGGTGCCCGAGGCCAGGGCGGGCTTGAGCAGGTTGGAAGCGTCCATCGCCCCGCCCGAGGTGGCGCCAGCGCCGATCACCGTGTGGATCTCGTCGATGAACAGCACCGCGTTCGGGTGGTTCTCCAGTTCCTTGACCACCTGCTTGACGCGTTCCTCGAAGTCGCCGCGATAGCGGGTGCCGGCCAGCAGCGCGCCCATGTCGAGCGAGTAGATGGTGGCTTCCGCCAGGACTTCGGGGACCTGGTGGGTGATGATCTTGCGAGCCAGGCCCTCGGCGATGGCGGTCTTGCCGACACCGGGCTCGCCGACCAGCAGCGGATTGTTCTTGGTCCGGCGGCACAGGATCTGGATCGCGCGTTCCACTTCGTTCGCGCGGCCGATCAGCGGGTCGACCTTGCCCTGGCGGGCCTTTTCATTGAGGTCGACGCAATAGGCTTCGAGGGCCTCGCCACCGGTCTTGGTGTTGGGCTTTTCGACGTCTTCCTCGACCGTGGCGCCCTTGGCCGTCTTGGGCTCGGAGGCGCCGGCCTTCTTGGCGATGCCGTGGGCGATGAAGTTCACCGCGTCATAGCGGGTCATGTCCTGCTCTTGCAGGAAGTAGGCGGCGTGGCTCTCGCGTTCCGAGAAGATGGCGACCAGGACGTTGGCGCCGGTCACCTCCTCGCGGCCGGAGGACTGCACGTGGATCACAGCGCGCTGGATCACGCGCTGGAAGCCCGCCGTGGGCTTGGCGTCGTCCTCGTCGTCGACGACCAGCGAGGCCAGTTCGACGTCGAGATAGTTCACGAGGCTCTTCTTCAGAGCGTTGAGGTCGACATCGCAGGCGCGCATGACGCCGGCCGCGTCGTCGTCGTCAGTGAGCGACAGCAGCAGGTGTTCGAGCGTGGCGTACTCGTGCTTGCGCTGGTTGGCGTAAGCGACGGCGCGATGCAGGGATTCTTCAAGTGGGCGCGAAAAAGAGGGCAAGGGGAGGCTCCTCAATCCTTTTCCATGGTGCACTGCAGGGGGTGCTGATGCCTGCGCGCCGAGTCGATCACTTGCGCGACCTTGGTCTCGGCAACTTCGTAGGTGAAAACGCCGCAAACGCCGACGCCATGCTGATGAACGTGCAGCATGATCCGGGTCGCATCTTCGCGCGACTTGTTGAAGAAACGTTCAAGTACGTAAACGACGAACTCCATCGGAGTATAATCGTCGTTCAAGATCAGTACGCGATACAGCGAAGGTTTTTGTGTCTTCGGTTTCACTTCCGTGATGACCGAAGAGCCCGCGCCGTTGTTTTGTCCGCCTTGCTTTCGCTCGGCCATTGACCGCTTTCTCCCGGCGGGCCGAACAACCCGCCTTACATGGATTAGATATGGAAACGCGACAGCATTGGAAGGGGCTGTCGCGCCGCTGCGCCGCTTTAACACAGGGGCGCCGCGCAAAGTGGCGTACCGCTTGGGATAGCGGCGATGGGGGCAGGTTGGTTGCCTGGGGTGAGGAGCGCAAATGGGGGCGTTTTCACGCTCCGCAAGGGGCGGGCGGGGCGACTCAGTGGCGCTAGGCGGTGAGCGCTTGCCCCCTACGGGCCTTCGGCCGTCTTCCACCAGAGGGGGAAGAGCCTCCGGAGCGAAGGCTCCGCCCGCTATGGGGGCGGACAGACCGCGCAGCGGTCAGGTGGGGGCAAGTGGGCGTGATCTCACCCCAGCCTCACCAGCATCTTCCCCAGGTTCTCGCCCTTGAAGAGCTTGATGAAGGCGTCCGGCGCACGCTCGACGCCGTCCTCCACGGTCTCGTTCCACTTGATCTGGTCCGCGCCGATCCAGCCGGCCATGTCCTTGAGGAACTGCGGCGCCAGGTCGTAGTGGTTGGAGACGATGAAGCCCTCCAGCCGCAGGCTCTTGCCCACCGCCTGGATGATGTTGGGCGGGCCGGTCAGCTTTCCGGTCTCATTATATTGCGAGATCATCCCGCACAGGGCGAAGCGGGCGAACGGGCGGGCCGAGTTCAGGGCGGCTTCCAGGTGCACGCCGCCGACGTTCTCGAAATAGACGTCGATCCCCTTGGGCGCGACCTTTTCCAGTTCGGCGACCACGTCGGGCGTGGCCTTGTAGTCGATGACGTGGTCGACGCCGATGCTCTTGAGGAAGGCGACCTTCTCGGGTCCGCCCGCCGAGCCGATCACCGTGTGGCCTTTCAGCTTGGCGATCTGGCAGACCACCTGGCCCACGGCGCCGGCGGCGGCCGAGACGAAGACGACGTCGCCGTCCTTGAGGGCCGCGATCCGCAGCAGGCCGACATAGGCGGTCAGGCCGGGCATGCCGGCCACGCCGAGAAAGGCTTGCGGCGGCAGGCCATGGGTGTCGATCTTGGTCACCGCCCCCATGCCGCCGGCCGCCAGGGCCTTGGGCGAGACGTTGAACACCTCCCGCCAGCCGAACATCGTCGAGACGATGTCGCCGGGCTTGAAGTCGGGATCGTTTGAGGCCGTGACTTCGCCGATCGCGCCGCCCTGCAGGGCCTTGCCCAACTCGAACGGCGGCACATAGCTCTTCCGGTCGGTCATGCGGCCGCGCATGTAGGGATCGACCGACATCCACAGGTTCCGGACCTGGATCTCGCCGTCGTCCAGCGCGGCGACCTCGACGGTCGCCAGTTCGAAGTTGTCGTGCACGGGCTCGCCGACCGGGCGGCTCTTCAGACGGATTTCGCGCGACGTGACCATGGTGCTTCCTCCCGAGCCTCGTGATCGAGGCGCGTTGTTTAAACGAACGTTTAGACTGGTCTCGCCCGCGTCTCCAGTGCTTCCCGCACGAAAGCGAACGGTTTAGACAGCCGACATGACCCAGGATCTTCTCAGGGCGGGCGTCGTCGGCGCCGGCGTGTTCGGCGGCTACCACGCCAAGAAGTATGTCGAGCTGGAGGGCGTCGAGCTCGTCGCGGTGTTCGACATCGACCTGGCGCGGGCCCAGGCCCTGGCCCAGCCTCTGGGCGCGCGGGCCTTCGACGACATGGAGGCGTTCCTGGCCGCCGTCGACGTCGTCACGATCGCCACCCCCGCCGTGCACCACGCCAAGGCCGGCCTGGCGGCGCTGAAGGCGGGCAAGCCGGTCTATTCCGAGAAGCCCCTGGCCGTAACGCCCGCCGACGCCGACGCCCTGGTCGCCGCCGCGGCCAAGGCCGGCCTGCCCCTGGCCTGCGGCCACCAGGAGCGGGTGGTGTTCCAGGCCATGGGCCTGCTGGACATCCCCGAGCAGCCGCTGCGCCTGGAGGCCGTACGCCGGGGCACGCCCTCGGACCGCAACCTCGACGTCTCGGTGGTGCTGGACCTGATGATCCACGACATCGACCTGGCCCTGGCCCTCTGCGACGGCGAGCCGGTGACGGTGGAAGGCGAGGGGGCGATCACCCGCTCGACATCCCTGGACTGGGTCAAGGCCGAGGCCACTTTCGACAACGGCTTCACCGCGGTGTTCGACAGCTCGCGCGTCGCCGAGGCCCGCGAGCGGACCATGAAGGTCGTCTACCCGTCGGGCGAGGTCGAGATCGACTTTCTGGCGCGCACCTTCCGCAACACCACGCCGTTCCCGCTGATCGAGAATTTCACGGAGACGCCCGCCGGCAAGGACCCCCTGGGCCAGAGCGTCGCCGGCTTCCTGAAGGCCGTGAGGGGCCAGGCCCCGCGTCCGGTGGTGACCGGGGGGGAGGCGGCGCGGGCGCTGGATCTGGGCCTGGCGGTGGAGCAGGCGGCGGAGAGCTAGTCGCGCTGGGGCTGGGCGCCCCGCGCCGTCCCGAAGACGGGTTAGGGCTCGACCTCGGCGCGTGGTCCGGTTTATTCGCCTAGCTGGTCCTTCGCTACAGAGAATCCGCCATGCCCTCCGGTCTTGCCGCCCTCCTCGACGACATCGCCGGCATCACCAAGCTGGCCGCCGCTTCGCTGGATGACGTGGGCGGCGCGGCCAGCAAGGCCGGCGTCAAGGCCGCGGGGGTGGTGGTGGACGATACCGCCGTGACACCTGGCTACGCCATGGGCTTCACCCCCGATCGCGAACTGCCGATCGTCTGGAAGATCGCGGTCGGCTCGTTCCGCAACAAGCTGCTGTTCCTGCTGCCAGGCGCCCTGATCCTCAGCGCTTTCGCGCCCTGGGCGGTGACGCCGATCCTGATGGTCGGCGGCGCCTATCTGGCCTTCGAGGCCACCGAGAAGATCATCGAGGCCTTCGCGCACCATGAGGTCGCCGGCGAGGAGACCGAAGACCTGGCCCTCAGCAGCGCCGAACTCGAGGCCCAGAAGGTCGGCGGCGCCATCCGGACCGACCTGATCCTGTCGGGCGAGATCATGGCCATCGCCCTGGCGGACGTCGCCGACAAGCCGCTGGCCATCCAGGCCGCGGCCCTGGCGGTGATCGGGGTGGCGCTGACGATCGCCGTCTACGGCGTGGTCGCGCTGATCGTGAAGATGGACGATATCGGCCTGCACCTGGCCCGGCGCTCCAACCCTGGAACCCGGGCCCTGGGGCGCGGGCTGGTCAAGGCCATGCCGGTGACAATGGAGGCCCTAACGGTGATCGGCACGGCGGCCATGCTGTGGGTCGGCGGCGGCATCATCGTCCACGGCCTGGAGCACTTCCACCTGACCCCTGTGCCGCACTGGGTCGAGGGCGCGTCGCACTGGGCGAGCGCGGCTCCGGTGGTGGGCCCGGTCACCGGCTGGCTGGCCATGGCGGCGAGTTCGGCCGTGGTCGGCCTGATCGTCGGCGGGGTGATCGTTGGCGTGCTGCACCTGATCCCACGCAAAAAGGCGGCGCACTGAGGCGCCGCCCTTCGCTTGGTTGCGGGATCGATCAGGCGGCGCGGGGCGCCGTCCGGTAGTCGTCGATGCGCCGGAAGATCGCCGCCATGGCGGCGTGGGCCGGCTGGTGGTCCTCGGTGATCTTGCCGTCGGCGAAGATCAGGGCCAGGCGGTCGCGGGCCCGGCTGACGCGGCTCTTGATGGTGCCCAGCGCCGCGCCGGTGACTTCGCTGACTTCCTCATAGGACATGCCGGCGGCGCCGACCAGGATCAGGGCCTCGCGCTGGTCGGGCGGCAGCATGTCCAGCGCCCGGCGCATCTCGTCCAGTTCCAGGCTCGCCGTCGGGTTGGTGACGGACACGAGGGTGCGTTCGGCGACTTCCGGGTCGAGGGCGCAGGAGCGCCACGAGCGGCGCTTCTCCGAATAGAAGACATTGCGCAGGATCATGAATGTCCAGGCCTTCATGTTGGTGCCGGGCTGGTAGGAGGCGCGGGAGGCCAGGGCCTTGGCCAGGGCGTCCTGGGCCAGGTCATCGCCGTGGCTGGCGTTGCCGGTCAGCGAACGGCCAAAGGCGCGCAGGTGCGGAATCAGAGCGACGAGCTCGCGTTCGAAGATCGTCTTGGCCGAGTCTTGATGGGTCATGATGATGGTCCCCGTTTCAAAGACTAAACGCGCTCAACCAACTAAGGCTCCGCTTCGAGGTAAAAATATTTGACGATCGGCGCAGGCCCGGACGTGGCCAAGCGGCGTTCGTTGTCGATCTTTTCAGCTGTAGACGTCGGGAATAAATGTAGGGCGCCGACCTTGCCGCCCCAAACCTTTGGCTCGAAGGGGAAGCGGCTTCGCGGGTAGGGCCTGAGCCGGGACGCCATACAGGACCGTTCAGTGTCCCGCCGCCGCCGGACAGTCCGCCATGGTTCACGCCTTGATCGTCTCGTTGCTATAGAAGCCGTCACCTTACGCAACGCATCGGCTCTCATGATCGTCTGGCTTGCCTCGTTTCCCCGGTCCGGAAACACCCTGCTGCGCAGCGTGCTGCGAGGCGTCTTCGGCCTGGAGACCTTCTCCAAGTATGAGCCGGCCGGTTCGCCGAGCATGGACCAGCGGCTTACTGACCTGATCGGGGTAACGAAGTACGAGGGCGACTTCGGAGCGTTCTCGACAGCGGCTCGCGAGGCCGATGATCTCAGCATCATCAAGACCCATGACGGGCCGGAGGGGCTTGATAAGGCCATCTACGTGGTGCGCGACGGCCTCGTCGCGACGGACTCCTACAGGCACTATAGGACGGCGACGGAAGGTCGGCAGGTCTCCTGGCTGGAAGTTCTGGCCGCTGACCGGCCGTTCGACAACTGGAGCCTTCATCTCGACGCCTGGCGGCCGCTGGAGCGCCCCGAAACGCTGCTTGTGCGATACGAGGATCTCGTCGGCGCGCCTGAGGCTGAAATCGCCCGGATCGCCGCTTTCCTCGGGCGCCCGGCCCTGGCCCGCTGGGTGGACCCCTGGGAGACGGTCAACAGCATCGGGCCGAACTTCTTTCGGCGGGGCAAGGCTGATCGGCCCGCATCGATTACCTCTGACGAGGCCGAGGCCTTCATGGCGCTACACGGAGAGTGGATGGGCCGGCTGGGTTACTAACCCCTATCGGAGACAGGGTCGCGCCCACAGGTCCTTTGTGAACGCCGGCCGTTCGCACCTTGCGCAGACAGGCGACCCGCCCGCATCAGGCCCAGATCTCGTCCGCCGCATCGCCCGTCGCGCCAGACGGTGACGCTGTGATCAGCCGTAAGCAGTCGCCGAAGGTGAGCTTGTGGGGGCGGACATGGAGTCGATGTGGGCTCGACCAGTATTCCCAGGATCACAACCCTGAACCCCCTGAGGGTTGGGCGTGAAAGCGACTGGCTCCGCGGGTAGGATTCGAACCTACGACCAGCCGGTTAACAGCCGGCTGCTCTACCACTGAGCTACCGCGGAACAGGTCGCCTCAGGAAGAGGCCGGGTGATAGCCGCCGATTTGACTCGGTGCAAGCGCATTCGGACAAAAAAACAGCCCGGTCGATGACCGGGCTGTGGAAAGTCAGTGATGTGGGGTGTCTTCAAGAAAGACAGGCCGAAATTCGGCTTTTATGGTTAATCAGGCCTTAATTTCACCTGCGACCAAATGGCTCTCAGCGCTTGATCAGGCCGACGGGAATCGATCGGGCGCCGAGCGCGACCTGGGCCTTGGCGGCCGCGTCGCGAGACGAAGCGCCCAGCGTCACCGTGTAGTCGCCGGCGGCCACCGACCAGCCGTGGGCCTTGTCGTTCCAGGTGGCCAGCAGGCGCGGGTCGACGCTCAGGGACACCCGGGTGGTCGCGCCGGGCGCCAGTTCGACCTTCTTGAAGCCGGCCAGGCGCTGGGGCGCCTCCCAACCCCCCGCCTTGGGCGAGACATAGACCTGCGGCACGGCCTTGCCGGTTCGCTTGCCGGTGTTGCGGACGTCGAAGCTGACGGTCAGGACGCCGCCCTTGGCCTCGGCCTTGAGATTGTCATAGGCGAAGGTCGTGTAGGACAGGCCGTGGCCGAAGGCGAACAGCGGCTGGTGGCCCTTCTTGTCGAACCACTTGTAGCCGACCGCCGCGCCCTCGATCGTGTAGTCGACCGCGAACAGGTCGTCCGGCTTCTTCGGGTCGCCGTCCAGCACCGGGCGGGGCAGCTGGTCCAGGGCGGCGGGGAAAGTGACGGGCAGGCGGCCCGAGGCGTCCACTTCGCCGGTCAGCACGCGGGCGATGGCTTCGCCGCCCTCCGAGCCCGGATACCAGGCCTCGACCACGCCGCCCACCTTGGACAGCCACGGCATCAGCACCGGGCCGCCGGTCTCCAGCACCACCACCGTCTTGCCGTTGGCGGTGGCCACCGCGTCGATCAGGGCGTCCTGGTCGTTCTCCAGCGTCAGGGGGCTGTCGAAGGCCTCGCCGTTCCACTGGGTGGCGAACACCAGCACCACCTCCGCGCCGGCCGCCAGCTTGGCGGCGGCGGCCGTGTCCTTGCCATCGGCGTACTGGATGTCGGCGCCGGGCAGCCGGGCCTTCAGCGCCTTCAGGGGTGAGGAGGGGAAGTAGATCATCGGGCCGGGCCAGCTGGCCGGGCCTTCGCCCTGCACGGCCCGTCCACCGATCGGATAGACCTGCGACGAGCCGCCGCCTGACAGCACGCCGACGTCGGCGTGGCCGCCGATCACGACGATCTTCCGGGCCGTCGACAGCAGGGGCAGCAGGCCCTTGTCGTTCTTCAGCAGCACCACGCCTTCCTCGGCGTCGGCGCGGGTGACCTTGGCGTGGGCGGCGTAGTCGATCGGGGCGATCTTCACCGGCTTTTCGACCACGCCGCTGGCGAACAGGCCGCGCAGGACGCGGCGGGCCATGTCGTCCAGCCGGGCCTGGCTGACCTCGCCCTTGGCCAGGGCGTCCTTCAGCGGGCCCTTGAAGAAGGACTGGGTGTCGAAGGCGTCGCCGGCCGATTCCTGATCGAGGCCGGCGTTTATCGCCTTGGCGCTGGAGTGCGCCGCGCCCCAGTCGGACATCACGTAGTTCTTGTAGCCCCAGTCCTGCTTGAGGACCTTGTTCAGCAGGAAGTCGTTCTCGCAGGCGTAGTCGCCGTTGACCCGATTATAGGCGCACATCACCGAATGCGGGTCGGAGTCCTCGATCGCGAACTGGAAGGCCAGCAGGTCGGAGGTGCGGGCCTCGGCCTCGCCGATCCTGGCGTCCAGCACGAAGCGGCCGGTCTCCTGGCCGTTCAGGGCGTAGTGCTTGATGGTCGAGACGATGGCGTTGGACTGGATGCCCTTGATCTGGGCGCCCACCATCTTGCCGGCCAGCCAGGGGTCCTCGCCGCCATATTCGAAGTTGCGGCCGTTACGGGGCTCGCGGACCAGGTTCACGCCGCCGGCCAGCATGACGTTGAAGCCGGAGGCGCGGGCCTCGGCGCCGATCATCGCGCCACCGGTCTGGGCCAGCTGCGGGTTCCAGGTGGCGGTGGTGGCCATGCCGGAGGGCAGGGCGGTGCGTTCGCGCTTGTTGGGTTCGCCGCCCTGGGTGGCCACGCCGACGCCGGCGTCGGTCTGGAACTGGGCCGGGATGCCCAGCCGCGCGATTCCCGGCACGTAGCCAGCCGAGCCAGGCAGAGCCTCGGGCACGCGCTTGTACTTGTCGCCCATGTCGGCGCCGAAGAAACCGAAGATGACGGTCAGCTTCTCGTCCTGGGTCATGGCCTTGACCGCCAGATCGGCGCGCGTATCGGCGTCAAGCTTGGGGTCCAGCCACGGACGGGTCGCCGGCGCCGCGGCGGGCGCCTGGGCGCAGGCGGCGGTGGCCAGGACGCCGGCGGACGCGCCAAGCATGAGGGCCAGGGCCGGGCCCCGCCAGGTCTGTCGGTTCATAGTACCTCCCGTTTGATCGACGCTGACGATATCCGCCGGCGCGTGTTGGAATTGCGGCCTAGCTTTGGCGAACAGGGCCGGTGGAGTCGCGGATCACCAGGCTATGCTGGGTCAGGATGGTGGCCGCCGCCTTGCCGAGCGCGGCGTTGGCGCTCCAGCCGTTGAGGGCGGTGATGGCCCGCTGGGTCATCTGGTCGAACGGCTGGCGGATCGTGGTCAGGGACGGCCAGATCGCGGCGGCGATCGGCGCGTCGTCGAAACCCACCACCGACAGTTCGTCCGGCAGCTTCAGGCCGCGGCGCTGGGCCTCCATGCAGGTGGCGGCCGCCATGTCGTCATTGGCCGCGAAGATCGCGGTCGGCGGATCGGCCATGTCCAGCAGGGCCTGGGCGCCCGCCAGGCCGCCCTTGAAGCTGAAGTCGCCGGGGACGATCAGGGCGGGATCGGGGCGCGGCTTGCCGGCGGCGGCATAGGCTTCGTAGACGCCGTTGCGGCGCAGCGTGCTGGCGGCGTGGTCGGGGTGGCCGGCGATGTGGCCGATCCGCTCGTGTCCCAGGCTGAACAGGTGCTCGACCACCTCGCGGGCGGCGGCGCGGTCGTCCATCACGATGCTGGGCGACAGGGAATCGGGGCTGGTCGGCGAGATCAGCACGCAGCGCACGCCGTGCTCGCGCAGCAGGGCCTTCAGCGGCGCGAAATCGCATTCGGGCGGCAGCAGCACCATCTCCCGGATGCCGCCCTCGGTCACGAAGGCGCGGATGCGGTCCTGCCAGCCGGCCATGTCGCCCTCGACCAGTTCGGCCGATAGGTGGCGGCCGTTCTGCAGGCAGGCGACCATCAGGGCGTGGTGGATCCGGGTCTGGTAGCCGCCGCTGGGATCGCCCATCAGGATGCCGACCGCCGGGGCGGCCTGGGCGCGCAGGCCCCGCGCCACGGCGTTGGGATGATAGTCCAGGGCCAGCATGGCGGCGCGCACCCGCTCGCGGGTCTTGGCGCTGACGCTCTCGTGGTCGTTCATCACCCGCGAGACGGTCTTGGGCGACACGCCTGCCTGCAGCGCCACATCGTGGATCGTCGCCATGACCTTGTCGCACCCGGACTCCAGGGATCGCCGCGCGCCGACCGTCCTGGTCGCCGCCGCCCCGTCGCCCAAGCCATAGCTCAGCCCGACAACGATGTCATGCGGCAGGACAGATATTTGTCTCTCGATAGACATTTGTCAGGACATTTGGCGTCAAATCCTGACAGTCCGGGCGTGTGATCCGGGATGACGCAACGGAAGCCAATGATCGAGCTTGCGCGGAACTCGCGGTCAAGATGTGCGAGAAAGCTTGACCATATTCGCTAGGCCTATGGTCTTCCTGGCTTGGGGTGACCTAAAAACTAACGTAAAAACAATAAGATGTTTCGAATTGACTCGTCGTGAAGCGGAGCGGGCGGGCTGTAGGTCGGCGTGTTTTTGTACGGGCAAGTCATAAAATGACAACGTTGACATTTCGATTGACACGATCGGGACATTTGTCGATCTTGAGACACGGCTGGGGAGGGCGTGAGCCAGCGCGGCGTCGAGGGACGCCGGGGTCGCCAACGAACTTTCGCTTGAAACGGGGCTCGCCGGGCAGGCCGGCGCTCTCGACGACGGGCGAATGAACCATGCAGCCCGCGCCGAAACCGGCCGGGTCAAGAACGGCCATAAAAACGTTTGGGGAGCGAAGACCTTGTCCAATCCACGAAATCAGTCCGCATGGGCCCGGGGCGTGACCCTGGCGCTGCTGGCGGGCGCCTCGTCCATGGCCCTGGCCACGGGCGCCCACGCCCAGGCCGCGGCGGACGATTCGGCGCAGGTCGACGAAATCGTCGTCACCGGCATCCGCGGTTCGCAAATGCGCTCGGTCGACGTCAAACGGCGCGAGGCCTCGATCGTCGACGCGATTTCGTCGGAAGACATCGGCAAGCTGCCCGACGTCACCATCGCCGACTCGCTGCAGCGCATCCCGGGCGTCCAGATCAAGCGTGACGCCGGCGAGGGCGCGACGGTCAACATCCGCGGCCTGGCCCAGGTCATCACCCTGCTGAACGGCGAACAGTATCTGAGCGCCGGCAACATGGGCTCGGCCCAGCCGAACCTGCTGGACGTGCCGTCGCAGCTGATGAACTCGGTGGTGGTCTACAAGTCGACCGACCCGACCAACGCCCTGTCGGGCATCACCGGCACCATCGACCTGCGCACCCGTCGCCCGTTCCAGATGGAGCAGGGGCTGTCGATCGCCGGCGGCGCCGAAGGTCAGCGCGGCGAGCGCACCAAGGAAAACGACTACCTGATCAACGGCCTGGTCAACTGGCGCAACGACCGCGTCGGCCTGATGGTCTCGGCCGCGGCCAGCAAGGCCAACCTCGGCAACAACTCTTCGGGCGTCGTGGGCCTGTCGGGCAATAACGACTGGGGCGGATCGGCCGCCAACAACTTCATCTCGCCGCACGGCTTCGAAAGCTTCCACCGCGAGGTCGAGCGCAAGCGCCTGGGCGTCAATGTCGCCTTCGAGGCCGACCTGGGCGAGGGCTTCACCCTGGTGGCCGAGGGCTTCTACGCCAAGCTCGACGAATACAACCGCGCGGCCGGCATCAACATCTCCAACCGCTGGGACGGCGGCGCCTTCGGCGTCTGGACCACACCGACGGTGTTCGACAACACCGGGCAGACCAGCACCGGCAACGGCCGCCCGTGGGTGGCCGTCGACGAGTACGACATCAACGCCTGGTGGGTGAACAGCTTCTCGGTGAACCGCACCACCAAGTCGGAGACCAAGAACTACAACCTCGAACTGAAGTACGACAACGGCGGCAACTTCACGAGCGAGGTGCGGGCCATCCGCGCCAACGGCGACCGTCTCAGCATGAACGGCCAGGCCCAGGGCGACCTCAGCAACTGGCAGTACGCGCCCGGCCGCTTCAACCTGTTCCGTGATCCGAACGACCGCACGCGCGGCCCATTCTATCCGGCCGCGATCTGCGCCCAGTATCCGGCCGCGCAGCGCAGCAACGCCGTCGTCGGCAGCGCCGGCGGCTGCTACCTGAACCCCAACCCGCTGGGCTACGGCGCCAATCCGCAGCTGCACTACAACATCGGGGGCGCCAAGGCGGTCTGGAGCGGCTTCGACAACCCGCTGGCCGGCGGCCTGGGGGCGGGCAAGACCCTCAAGGACTACATGGCCAACAAGGACAGCTACGCGATCGCGGCGTTCTCCTCGGAAGGCAACAACGAAGTCCAGTCGGACATGAACGTGTTCCGCGCCGAGGGGCACTACAAGTTCGACGACAACTTCCTGGGCTTCATCACCAAGATCGACGCCGGCGTCCGCCAGAGCGATCGCACGGTCGAGGTCGAGGCGTTCCACCTGTTCTCGCCGTTCTACGGCGGCACGCCGGGCGCGGTGCAGGCCAACGGCCAACCGGTGCCGGCCGCGGGCTGCTTCGCCCAGTGGAAGGCCATCGACGTCGTCATGAACCAGGACCAGTGCCAGGCGGGCGAGTTCGTGCCCAATCCCCTGGGCGGGGCCCCGGTCTTCCAGGGCTACACGGTCAACAAGCCGACCAAGATCGACGCCTACAACAACGTCATCTGGATGGACGACCTGGGCAGCATCACCCAGGGCATCCCGGGCTTCTGGGTCGTGGATCCGCGCGACTTCGACGACGTGAAGTCCTTCCAGGAAAAGGTGTTCGGCGCGGCGGTCCGCTACCAGATCCCCGGCGCCACCTATGACGTGACCCTGAAGGAGCAGAGCGCCTACGCCGACGCCAACTTCGAGATCGGCAAGCTGTCGGGCAATGTCGGCCTGCACGTCATCCAGACCGACCTGCTGGTAAAGCAGAACCTGACGGGGGCCACCCAGAACTACGGCGACACCAACCTGGACGTCGGCGACACGGTCACCCGCCGCAAGTACACCGACTGGCTGCCGTCGCTGAACGCGGTGTACGACGCCACCGACCACCTGAAGTTCCGCTTCGCCTATTCCAAGACGATGCAGCCCCTCGACCTGGGCAACTACGGCGGCGGCCTCAGCATCTCCACCGCCGACTGCGGCACCAAGCCGGGCCGCTGCGTGACGGGCGCCAGCTCGTCGGGCAACCCGTACCTGGATCCCTGGCGCTCGACCAACTTCGACGGCGCGGTCGAATACTATTTCGGCGGCGCCTCGATGGTGAACCTGTCGGCCTTCAAGCTGAAGATCGACAGCTTCGTCACCGGCGGCACCACCACCGGGACGTTCAAGGACGAGGATGGGACGCCGCGCACCGTCAACGTCACCCAGCCCATCCAGGGCGACGGCGGCTCGGTCAAGGGCGTGGAAGTCGGCACGAAGCTGGCCTTCAGCGACCTGCTGCCCGACGGCGGCTTCTTCTCGAACTTCGGGATCGACGCCAACGCCACCTATTCGCCCAGCTCGGAGTCGCGTCTCGGCCTGGACGGCAAGAAGCTGCCGTTCACCGACAACTCCAAGTACCAGTACAACCTCGTCGGCTGGTACCAGGACGACAAGTGGCAGGCCCGCGTGGCCTACAACTACCGGACCGACCGCCTCAGCAGCGTCACCGGCAGTTCCGGCGACAACCTGGCGGTGTTCCAGGACGCCACCGGATTCGTCGATGTGAACGTCAGCTACAACGTGCGCGACAACATCGTCGTCTACCTGAACGGCTCGAACGTCAGCGGCGAGATCGAGAATTACTACGTGAAGTTCGCGGACGGTAAGACTCAGTACTTCAGCCAGAACCAGTTCGAGCCGCGCTACACCCTCGGCATCCGCGCCAAGTGGTGATCTAGACCAGTCCTTCCCTGCGGGCCGCCGTGATCCCCTGTCACGGCGGCTTCTTTTTTTGAGCGGGGCGGCTAGCATGATTATGACCAAGACGGGCGCCGGAAGCCCGCGGGAAGAAGCGGGCACAAGCTTCGATCAAGGGTAGGGAGCCACCATGCAGGACAGCGCGAGCGACCGGCGGATCCGCGACATCGTCATCGTCGGGGGCGGCACGGCGGGCTGGATGGCGGCCGCCAGCCTGAAGCATCACTTCGGCGCGGCGCCGGTCACCATCACCCTGATCGAGTCCTCGGAAATCGGCACGATCGGCGTGGGCGAGGCGACGATCCCGACCATCCGCCGTTTCTACCAGGCCCTGGGCCTGTCCGACATCGACGTGCTGCGCGCCACCGGCGGCACCTGCAAGCTGGGCATCCGCTTCAACGACTGGACGACGCCGGGCGCCTCGTTCATCCACCCGTTCGGCCTCTACGGCCAGGACCTGAAGGGCGTGGCCTTCCATCACTACTGGATGCGGCTGCGAGCCCTGGGCGAGGCCGCGCCGATCGGCGACTATTCGCTGGGCGCCAGCCTGGCGGCCGGCGGCAAGTTCACCACCCCCTCGCGCAACCCGCCCTCGACCCTGTCGGTGTTCGACTGGGCTCTGCATTTCGACGCCGGCCTGTTCGCTCGGCTGATGCGCCAGGTCGCCGAGCAGAACGGCGTGCGCCGCCTCGACGCCAAGATCGTCAAGACCAACCTGCGCGGCGAGGACGGCTTCATCGAGTCCGTGACACTGGACAGCGGCGCGACCGTGGCCGGCGACCTGTTCATCGACTGCTCGGGCTTCCGCGGCCTGCTGATCGAGGAGGCCCTGCACACCGGCTACGAGGACTGGAGCCGGTGGCTGCTGTGCGACGGCGCTATGGCCGTGCAGAGCGAGGGGAAGGGGGACCCGCCGCCCTATACCGACGTCACCGCTCGCCCGGCCGGCTGGCAGTGGCGGATCCCGCTGCAGCATCGCTGGGGCAACGGCTACGTCTATTCCAGCCGCCACACCACCGACGAAGCGGCGAGGATGGTCCTGACCGGCTCATTGGACGAGCGCCTGCTGCACGAGCCGCGCAAGATCGGCTTCCATCCCGGTCGCCGGCTGAAGGCCTGGAACAAGAACTGCATCGCCCTGGGCCTGGCCTCGGGCTTCCTGGAGCCGCTGGAAAGCACCAGCATCGCCCTGATCGAGACCGGCATCGAGAAGATCAAGTCGCTGTTTCCGAACCGCGACTTCGACCCGGCGGTGATCGACGAGTTCAACGAAATGTCGCGCCTGGAGATGGAGCGCGTGCGCGACTTCATCATCCTGCACTACAAGCTCAACCAGCGTCCCGAAGACCCGACCGGCTTCTGGACCCACTGCCGGGAGATGGCGATCCCCGACACCCTCCGGAAGAAGATCGACCTGTGGCGCGCTCAGGGCCACTTCGTCCGCTACCGCTGGGAGATGTTCTCCCCGCCCAGCTGGCTGGCGATCTATGCGGGCTTCGGCCTGCTGCCGGAAACCTACGACCTCAGCGTCGACGGCTTCGACGCCGGCCAGTTGTCGGCCGCCCTGGCCGAAATGCGCAAGGCGGTGGCCGACACGGTGGCGTCCACGCGCGCCCACGGCGACTTCATCGAACAGTACGCCCGCCCGCGATCGGTGGCGGCCGAGTAGGAACCTTTCGCATGGCCCACCTGAACAAGATCGTCATCGTCGGCGGCGGCTCGGCCGGCTGGATCTGCGCGGCCATGCTCAGCCACTATTTCCAGAACGGCCCGACGCAGGTCGAGCTGGTGGAGTCCGAGGAGATCGGCACGATCGGGGTGGGGGAGTCCACCATCCCGCCGTTCCTCCAGCTGATCCGCACCCTGGGGATCAACGAGCAGGAGTTCATCCAGGAAACCCAAGCCGCCTTCAAGCTGGGCATCCGGTTCGAGAACTGGTTGGAGAAGGGCGACGTCTACTACCACCCGTTCGGCCAGATCGGCGGGCCGCTGGAGGTCAACGAGTTCTACCAGTGCTGGCTGCGCGCCAAGCAGAACGGCCATCCGTCCAAGCTCCAGGACTTCGCCCCGGCTTCGGTGATGGCCGAGGCCGGCAAGTTCATGCTGCCGGCGGCCGCGCAGAAGACGATGATCGCCAACGCCAACTACGCCCTGCACGTCGACGCGCGGCTGGTGGCGCTGTACCTGCGCAGGTTCGCCGAGGCGCGCGGCGTCAAGCGCACCGAGGGCATCGTCACCGAGGTGGCGACCCGGCCCGACGGCGGCGTGGCCAAGGTGATCCTGAAGGACGGCCGCGAGGTGGCCGGCGACTTCTTCATCGACTGCTCGGGCTTCCGCGCCCTGCTGATCGGCAAGACCCTGGGCGAGCCGTTCAGGGACTGGGGCGACGTCCTGCTCTGCGACCGCGCCGTCGTGGCCCAGACCGAAAACGTGGGTCCGCCGCATCCCTACACCCTGGTCCAGGCCCAGGATTTCGGCTGGCGCTGGCGCATCCCGCTGCAGCACCGCGCGGGCAACGGCTATGTGTTCGCCAGCAAGTATCTGAGCGACGACGAGGCCACGGCCACGCTGATGCGCCAGGTCCAGGGCGAGGTGGTGCTGGGCCCCAACATCATCCCGTTCAAGACCGGGGTGCGCGAGCGGCCGTGGGTGAAGAACGTGGTCTCGATCGGCCTGTCGTGCGGCTTCATCGAGCCGCTGGAGTCCACGGCCCTGCACCTGATCTACAAGGGCATGGACTACCTGCTGCGGTTCATGCCCGACATGGACGCCGACCCGGTCCTGGCGGCCGAGTACAATCGCCGGATGGTCGCCGACTACGAGGAGATCCGCGACTTCATCGTCCTGCACTACGTGACCACCCGGCGCGACGACACGCCGTTCTGGCGCGACTATCAGCAGGTGGTCCCGCCCGAGAGCCTGCGGGAGCGGATCGCCCTGTTCAAGGCGGCCGGCGTGCTGCGCGACGGCGTCGACGACATGTTCCGCGCGCCCAGCTGGCAGTCGGTGATGGAAGGCATGGGCGTGCGGCCCGAGCGCTACCAGCAGTTGGTCGACCGCATCCCCCTGAGCGTGATCATGAACCTGATGGACAAGTCCGCCCCCATGCTGGCCGACTTCGTGGCGACCTTGCCCAGCCACGAGGAGTTCCTGCGAACCCATTGCCCGGCCGCGCCTTTGAGACGTTCGGCTTAGTCCAAGAGACGTTTCGTCCTGCGCTGAGCTTACCGCCAGCTCTTGGCCTGGGTGATCGTCGCGGGTTCGGTCAGCACCGCGTCCAGCGGCCGGCCGGCCAGGGTGCAGGTCGCGAACCTGACCGGGCCGCCGCCGGTGACGCGGCAGGTCAGGGACCGGGAGAAGGCCGCCGCCATCAGCCGCTCGCGGTCAGCGGGCAGGGCGGCCAGGGTCGGCGAGACCCGCAGCGGAATCCAGCGTTCGGGAGTTGGCCCCTGGGCGATGCAGAGCGTGCGGCCGTCGATGACGTGCAGGACCGGCCCGCTGACGGTCGTTCCGGCGACGGGCGCGGGGGCGCGGCAGGTCTGGGCGAGGGCGCTCTCGGAAGCGCCGCCCGAAGCGCCGCTCTGGGCCAGGGCCGGCGCGCCGGAAGCCAGGGCGGCCAAGACGATGGCCGCCGCGCCCGATCTCGCCCAATCCCTGGCCATGTCGCGGGTCCTCTGAACGGCGACTCAACACGCCCGACGACCTCGCGTTCCAGGCGGAGCCCGTTGAAACCCCTGGCGTTTGTCATCTGTTGCTCAGGCGCCGCACAGGCCGCGCTCTCGGACGAAAGGCGGCGGTTCGGTCGCCGTCGGGCGGTCGTGCTAAAGCAGGGGCGACGGACGCGGCGACTCGGCCGCGCCGGGCGGAAGCGCCCGGGTTGGAAGCGACGGGAGAACTCCGCTGGCGACAGTGAAGCGTACAGGCTCGAAGAAGACCCTGACCACGGCCAACCTGGCCGCCCTGGGCGCCGAGCGGCTGGCCGACCTGCTGATCGACGTCGCCGAGGGCCACGCCCAGATCAAGCGGCGCCTGCGCCTGGAACTGGCCGGCGAGATCGGCCCGGACGATCTGGCCGCCGAACTGGCCAAGCGCCTGGACGCCATCGCCGACAGCCGGGCTCGCATCCACTGGCGCAAGCACAAGGAGTTCGTCCGCGAACTCGACATGCAGCGCGCCCTGATCGCCGGACGGCTGGCTGAGCTGGACCCGACCCCGGCCTTGCCGATGATGCTGCGGTTCCTGGGCCTGGCCGAGGGGGTGTCGCACCGCACCGCCGACGCCAAGGGCGAGATCGAGGCGGTGTTCGACCTGGCGGTCGACGACGTGGCGGCGATCGCGCCCCTGGCCTTGTCCGATCCGCGCGCCTTGGGCGATCAGCTTCTGGACCTGCTGTTGCACGGCCGGGCGGGTTTGGGGCCGCGGGCCTTGAAGAACGCCCTGCCGGCCCTGGGCGCCGAGGGCGTGGCGGCCTTGCGGGCCCGGGTCGAGACGACCATGGCTTCGCAGAAGCGGGTCAGCGGCGCTCTGAAGGCCGCCGTCCAGGTGCTGGCCGACGCCCAGGGCGACGTCGACGGCTATATCGCCCAGTTCACCGACTCCCAGGCCGTGCTGCCGCCGATCGGGGCGCAGATCGCCCGGCGGCTGGCGGCGGCGGGCCGGCTGGACGAGGCGGTGGCGGCGCTGGACCGCTCGACGCCCGGCTCGTTCACCCAGCTGGTCGGGACGGTGCTTGGTCGGCCGACCCTGCCCGGCCCCGGCGCCCTGGACTGGGAGGACGCCTATATCGAGGTGCTGGAGGCGCGCGGGCAAGGCGCCCTGGCCCAGGAGATGCGCTGGACAAGCTTCGAGCGCGGCCTGTCGATCGAACGCCTGCGCGACCATCTCAAGCGCCTGCCCGACTTCGACGACGTCGAGGCCGAGGAGAGGGCCCTGACCCATGCCGAGGATTTCCACGACGTCCACGCGGCGCTGGATTTCCTGATCCGCTGGCCGGCCTGGGACCGCGCGGCGCGGCTGGTGCTGCGCCGGTCCGCCGACCTGGACGGCGACCGGCCGGAGCTGCTGGAGCCGGCCGCCCGCGCCATCGAGGGCCGCCACCCGCTGGCCGCCACCCTGCTGCTGCGGGCGATGATCCTGGACACCGCCCGCTACGCCCGCACCGCCCGCTACAAGGACGCCCAGCGCCAGCTGCTGGAAGCCGCCTCCCTGGCCCCGGCCATCGCCGACTGGGACGGCCACGAAGACGCCGACGCCTTCGCCGCGCGGGCGGCGGGTTTTCGGCGCTGGTAGCCGCTGATGGGCGTTGGGGCGCCGCGCATGCTACGGCCAGGTTACTGCAAACCCTCGATTGCCTAGAGCCGAGCGCCGGACCTATAAGCGGGCTGAAAATTCCAGCCCTTCGAGGGATTCCATGAGCTCCGATTTCGCCGCCGCGCGCCTGAACATGGTCGAAAGCCAGATCCGCACGGCCGACGTCACCGATCTGCCCCTGCAGGACGCCCTGCGGGTCGTGCCGCGCGAGGCCCTCGTGCCGGCCGGCAAGGGCTATCTGGCCTATGCCGACGCCGACGTCGAATACGCCCCCGGCCGCTGGCTGCTGCGCCCGCGCGACGTGGGCAAGCTGCTGCAGCACCTGCGTCCGCGCGAAGGCGACAAGGCCCTGGCCATCGCCGCGCCTTACGCCGCCGCCGTGCTCGAGCAGATGGGTCTCGCCGTCACCCGGCTGGACGGCGACGACCTGACCGCCGTGCCGGGCTCGGGCTATGACGTGATCATCTGCGAGGGCGCCGTGCCGCGGGCCCCGGCCAGTTGGACAAAGGCCCTGGCCCAGGGCGGGCGGCTGGCGGTGATCGAACGCGAAGGGCCGGTCGGTCGCGCCGTGATCTATGTCCGGGCCGAGGACGGCCTGGGCCGTCGCGCGGTCTTCGACGCCACCCCGCCGATGCTGGCCGGCTTCGCGGTCGAACAAGGCTTTGCGTTCTGACGACTTGGGTCCAGAAAGCCGGAGCGCAACGTTTGCGTGAAAAAAGCTTAACTAGCCGCCTCTGGTCTCGCGCCCTACAGCCAATCATAGTGGGTGCGGGCGTCGCGCCAGTCTGGCGAAGGTTTCGAGGGGAATGAAGTGGATGTCGAATAGCCGTCGGGCCGCTTTACTGGCCGCCGCTTGCAGCGTGGGCCTGATGGCGGGCCTTGCTTCCGTCGCGCACGCCGAAACCCTCGCCGACGCCCTGGCCCTGGCCTATCAGACCAACCCCACCCTGCAAGGCCAGCGCGCCAACCAGCGGTTCACCGACGAGGGCGTGGTCCAGGCCAAGACGGCGTTCCGGCCCAGCGTGACCGGTTCGGCCAGCATCAGCGGCACCCACACTGAACTGGCCAATCCCGGCACCAGCGCCGCGGTGGTCGGCGGCCAGATCGTCCAGGTGCCCAATCGCGACCACGCCGACTCCGCCGGCAGCGGCGCCTCGCTCAGCCTGGGCCAGGCGCTCTATACGGGCGGCCGGGCCAGCGCCAACCTGTCGGCCGCCGAGGCCGACGTGCTGGCCGGTCGCGAGGACCTGCGCAGCGTCGAGCAGTCGGTGCTGGGCAGCGTCATCCAGAGCTATGTCGACGTCCGGCGCGACCAGGAACGCCTGCGCATCGCCCAGGAGAACGTCACCGTCCTGACCCGCCAGCTGGAGGAATCCAAGGCGCGCTTCGAGGTCGGCGAGATCACCCGCACCGACGTGGCCCAGTCCGAGGCCCGCTTGGCCGCGGCCCAGGCCAGCCTGTCCTCGGCGCAGGCCATCCTGGCCGCCAGCCGGGCGGCCTACGCCGCCGTGGTCGGCCAGAACCCGACCGACCTGGCCCCCGAGCCGTCCCTGGCCGCCCTGCTCCCCGCCAGCGTCGAGCAGGCCTTCGACCTGGTCGACAAGAACAATCCGTCGATCCAGGCCGCCCGCTACGCCGAGCAGGCCGCCGCCGCCCGCGTCGCCGCCGCCAAGGCCGTCTATCGTCCCACGGTCTCGGCCCGGGCGGGCCTGGGCTGGGACGCCAGCGAGATCAACAGCGCCGGCCGCCAGTACGGCGACTACGATCGCGCGGTCAGCGGCTCGATCACCGCGTCGGTGCCGCTGTTCACCGGCGGCCTGAACGCCTCGCAGGTCCGCGCGGCCAAGGAGCGCGAGAACGCGGCCCGCATCGCGGTCGAGGGCGCCCAGCGCCAGGCCCTGCAGCAGATCTCGACCGCCTGGAACAACCTGCTGGCCTCGCGCGCCAACCTCGTCTCGAACGAGGAGCAGGTCCGGGCCACCAAGATCGCCTTCGAGGGCGTGCGCCAGGAGCAGCAGGTCGGCCTGCGCACCACCCTGGACGTGCTGAACGCCCAGCTGGAACTGGCCAACGCCGAGGTCGCCCTGGTGGTGGCCCGCCGCGACGAATACGTGGCCAGCGCCAGCGTGCTGCAGGCCATGGGCGTGCTGAACGTCGCCAACCTGGCCCCCGAGCTCGAGCGCTACGATCCGGTCAAGTCGTACAACAAGGTCAACCACGCCTTTGGCTGGGTGCCCTGGGAGCCCGTGGTGCGGGCGGTCGACAAGGTCGGCGGGCCGTCGACGGCGGTCAAGGCCGCGCCCCGCGCCTCGACGACGGCGCCCGGCAAATAGGGCGAATTGAAGCGTCGGCGATGCTTGAGCTTGCTTAACCGGCGCAAGTCTGCACCATCCTGGTCGGCGCCTGTCAGGGCGCTCCAGGATTCGTACCCTCTTCGAGACGGCCCCGCACATGTCCGACCAGAGCCCGCAAGAACCGACGATGGAGGAGATCCTCGCCTCCATCCGACGCATCATCTCGGAAGATGACGCGCCGGCGGAGGCCGCCGCGGCGCCCGAACCGGAGCCCGCGCCCATCGAGGAGGCCCCGGCCGAGGACGACGTCCTGGAGCTGACCGATCCGATCGAGCCTCCCGCGCCGGTCGAGAGCCTGGGCGATATCGACGTCTATTCGCCTGAGCCCGAGCCGGAGCCCGCCCCGGCGCCGGCTCCGCCGCCCGAACCGGCCCCCGCGCCGGCGTTCTCGCGCGACGAGGTGGCCGACAACCTGGTGGGCGACCACGCCGCCGGCCTGGCCGCCAGCGCCTTCGGCAGCCTCAGCTCGGCCCTGCTGATGCCCAAGGACGGCCGCACCCTGGAGGATGTCGTGCGCGAACTGCTGCGCCCGCTGCTCAAGGAGTGGCTGGACCAGAACCTGCCGCGCATCGTCGAGACCAAGGTCGAGGAAGAAGTCCACCGCATCGCCCGCGGTCGCAGCGTATAAGGGCTCAACCGCTCTGCGTCCTTCGAGGCTCGCCGCTGGCGAGCACCTCAGGATGAGGGCGGTGGGTTGCTTCTGCTTTCCTCATCCTGAGGCGCCCACGCCGTGGGCCTCGAAGGACGCAGGGCGGCGCAACCTGTGAAATCCAAGAGGCGGTCGCTGCGGCGGCCGCCTTTTTCCGTCCTGAATCCCCATTGAACCAAGGCCCAAGGTTTCGCCCGGCGGCCGCAGATGGCATACCCACCGCGCCATGCTTGAAAAGACCTTCGATCCCAAATCCGTCGAACCCCGCCTGTACGCCGCCTGGGAGGCCTCCGGGGCCTTCAAGCCCAGCGAGGCGCCGGGCGCCGAGGCGTTCACGATCGTCATCCCGCCGCCCAACGTCACCGGCTCGCTGCACATCGGCCACGCGCTGAACAACACGCTGCAGGACGTGCTGACCCGCTTCCACCGCATGCGCGGCAAGTCGGCGCTGTGGCTGCCAGGCACCGACCACGCCGGCATCGCCACTCAGATGGTCGTCGAGCGCCAGCTGGCCGCCGCCGGCAATATCGGCCGTCGCGAGATGGGCCGCGAGGCCTTCGTCGAGAAGGTCTGGGAATGGAAGGCCGAAAGCGGTGGGGCGATCACCAACCAGCTGCGCCGCCTGGGCGCCAGCTGCGACTGGTCGCGCGAGCGCTTCACCCTGGACGAGGGCCTCTCGGCCGCCGTCCGCAAGGTGTTCGTCCAGCTCTACAAGCAGAACCTGCTGTATCGTGACAAAAGATTGGTCAACTGGGACCCGCAGTTCCAGACCGCCATCTCCGACCTCGAGGTCGAGCAGAAGGAGGTCGACGGCCACTACTGGCACTTCGCCTATCCGCTGGCTGACGGCGTGACCTTCCAATACCCGGTCGCCTTCGACGACGAGGGCAAGGCGACGGAATTCGAGACCCGCGACTTCATCGTCGTGGCCACCACGCGTCCGGAGACGATGCTGGGCGACACCGCCGTGGCCGTCCATCCGTCGGACGAACGCTACAAGGACCTGGTCGGCAAGGACGTGGTCCTGCCGATCGTCGGCCGCCGCATCCCGATCGTCGCCGACGACTACGCCGACCCGACCAAGGGCTCGGGCGCGGTCAAGATCACTCCGGCCCATGACTTCAACGACTTCGGCGTGGGCAAGCGCCACGGCCTGCCGGCGATCAACATCCTGACGCCGGACGCGCGGCTGAACGACGAGGTCCCCGAAGCCTATCGCGGCCTGGACCGCTTCGCGGCCCGCAAGGCGATCGTCGCCAAGGCCGAGGAAGACGGCTGGCTGCGCGAGATCGAGAAGACCCGCCACATGGTCCCGCACGGCGACCGCTCGGGCGTGGTCATCGAGCCCTACCTGACCGACCAGTGGTACGTCGACGCCAAGACCCTGGCCCAGCCCGCCCTGAAGGCGGTGGAGGAGGGAGCGACGGTCTTCGAGCCCAAGCACTGGGAAAAGACCTATTTCGAGTGGCTGCGCAACATCGAGCCCTGGTGCGTCTCGCGCCAGCTGTGGTGGGGCCACCGGATCCCGGCCTGGTTCGGACCTGACGGCCACATCTTCGTCGAGGAGACCGAGGAAGAGGCCCTGGCCGCCGCCATCCTGCACTATGGCGACGAGGCCCCGGTGCTGAAGCGCGACGAGGACGTCCTCGACACCTGGTTCAGCTCGGCCCTGTGGCCGTTCTCGACCCTGGGCTGGCCGGAGAAGACCGAAGACCTGGCCAAGTTCTACCCGACCAGCACCCTGGTCACCGGCTTCGACATCATCTTCTTCTGGGTGGCCCGGATGATGATGATGGGCATCCACTTCATGGGCGAAGTCCCGTTCAAGCAGGTGTTCATCAACGCCCTCGTCCGCGACGAGAAGGGCGCCAAGATGAGCAAGTCCAAGGGCAACGTGATGGACCCTCTGGTCCTGATCGACGAACTGGGCTGCGATGCGGTGCGCTTCACCATGACGGCGATGTCGGGGCAGGCCCGCGACATCAAGCTGAGCAAGCAGCGCATCGAGGGCTACCGCAACTTCGGCACCAAGCTGTGGAACGCCTCGCGCTTCGCCCAGATGAACGAGTGCGTCCGCGTCGAGGGCTTCGACCCGGCCACCGTCCGCCAGCCGATCAACAAGTGGATCCGCGGCGAGACGGTCAAGACCGCCGCCGAGGTGACGCGCGCCCTGGAGGCCCCGGCTTTCAGCGACGCCGCCGACGCGCTCTACAGGTTCATCTGGAACGTGTTCTGCGACTGGTACGTCGAACTGGCCAAGCCGATCCTCAACGGCGACGACGCCGAGGCCAAGGCCGAGACCCGGGCCACGGCCGCCTGGGCGCTGGACGTGATCCTCAAGCTGCTGCACCCGGTCATGCCGTTCATCACCGAGGAGCTGTGGGACAAGACCGCCGAGTTCGGCGCGCCCCGCCAGGGCATGCTGATCGTCGAGAAGTGGCCCGAGCTTCCGGAAGCCTGGATCGATGCCGACGCCGAGGCCGAGATCGGCTGGCTGGTCGAGACGGTCGGCGAGATCCGCTCGATCCGCGCTGAGATGAACGTGCCGCCGGGCGCCAAGCCGCCGCTGTCGGTGATCGGGGCCGGTCCCGAGACGAAGGCGCGCCTGGCCCGGCACCGCGACCTGCTGCTGAGCCTGGCCCGGCTGGACAGCGCCCGCGAGGCCGAGACGGCGCCGGCGGGCTCGGTCCCGATCGTGCTGGGCGAGGCGACCGGCGCCCTGGCCATCGCCGAGTTCATTGACCTGACGGCCGAGAAGGCTCGCCTGGCCAAGGAGATCGCCGGCCATGTCGGCGAGATCGAGAAGACGGCCAAGAAGCTGAACAACCCCGACTTCCTGGCCCGCGCCAAGGAAGAGGTGGTCGAGGAGAACCGCGAGCGCCTGGCCGAGGCGGAGGCCGCCAAGGCCAAGCTGGAAGCGGCCTTGGCGCGGCTGGAAGCGGTGGGGTAGCAAGCTGACGCCTGGCGGCCTTTTCGCAGGCCGTCAGGTTTAAGATCATTTGGTCCGGGGCGACGGCGTGACCGACTACGAAGAGCGGATCGCTTCGAACATCGCCGAACACGGCTGGTTCTGCGTCAGCGTGCTGGGCGACGCCACCCGGCCGCCCTTCTCCTATTCGGTCGGATTCGCCGAAACGCTCAACGCGCCTGAATTCATCGTCCTCGGAATGTCCGGAAAGATGGGACACGGCATGCTCTGGGAGCTCTTCCGTGCGCTCAAGAACGGCGCGCCGGCGCCGGGTGATGGCGACCGCGTCGCAGGCATTCTTTCGGGCTACGACTGCATCGCGAGAAAGGTGCATCCGGACAACGTCGTCCGTGACTACTTCAATTCGGCGATCTGGCGTTGGGGCGATCCGACCCTTCGGGGCGCACCGCTTCAGGCCTGTCAACTCCTCTGGCCGGGCCTCGACGGCCTATTCCCTTGGGAGCCTGGATGTGAGCCGGAGGTGCGCGCGGTTCAGCCGCTGCTCTTCGAACCGCCACGCCCCAAGGGTTTGGCGGCCAGGTTTCGCAAGCTGCTGAACCGCTAGACGGACCGGCTATTGCTTCTTCGCGCCGCCCAGCATGCCTTCGATCTCGGCCTTGCTGGCGTTGATCAGGGTGGCGCCGTCGCGGACGGCCAGGTTGGCGACGTCGACGGCGAAGGTCTTGTCGTCCATCTTGATGGTGGCCATCGACTTGCCGGTGGCGTCCGGCTTGACCTCGGCGACCGAGCCGATGACCGCGCCGGAATTGTCCTTGACCGGCTGGCCGGCCGTCACCGGAGCTGTGGCGGTCGCGGAGGTGGGGGCCGAGGTTCCGGTGGGGGCCGAGGTTCCGGTCGGGGCCGTGGTGGAATCCTGGGCGGGGGCAGCCGCGGCCGGGTCCTGAGCCGGGGCGGTCGGAGTCGTGGTCTGGGCCAGGGCCGGGGCGGCGATGGCGAGGGCTACGGCGGCGGCGCCGAGGGTCAGAAATGAACGCATGCGGTTTCCCATCTGTCGAAACGTCCCCCGACGTTCTGTTACGCTGACGCGACAATGGGGCGTCGGCTGGACGCTGATGCGGTCAAAATGGGTCCATGTGCGAACGCGGTTCGCTCAAGGGCCCGATCAGCGGCCGTAGACGGCGTCGCGGACCTGGGTGGTGAAGGGGCCGTTCATCCCCTCGAACGCGGTGTTGGTCATGATCACCACGGTCAGGCCGGCCTTGGCGTCGACGAACCAGTTGTGGCCGTAGACCCCGCCCCAGGCGATCGTGCCGGCCGCCTGCGGGGTCTTGGCGACGGCGGGGTCGTCCAGCACCGCCCAGCCATAGCCGAAGCCCCAGCCGGGACCTTGGGTCGCCGCCTGCGGTCCGACCTGGTCCTTCATCATCTGCGCGACCGTCGAGGCCTTCAGGATCGGGGCGCCGCCCTTGCGGACGGTCTCCAGCAGGGCCAGCACGTCGCCGGCCGTGCCGACCATGCCCGCGCCGCCGGACGGGAAGGCGGTCTTGTCCGTGGCCCGGCTCGGCGCGAAGCGCACCGCCGTGGGCCCCAGCGGCACGTCCTGGTTGTCGGTCATCCGGGTCGGCTCGGGCTGGGCGTTGACATAGGGCGTCGCCAGCCGGGCCGGGTCGCGGGCGACGAAGCCGGCGTCGGCAAGGCCCAGCGGCGTCGTGACGGTCTCGGCCACGACCTGGGGCAGGGGCTTGCCCGTCGCCTTCTCGACCACCGCGCCCAGCACGTCGATGGCCAGCGAATAGCGCCACCGCGAGCCGGGCGGGAAGGCCAGGGGCGCCTGGCCCAGGCGGCGGATGTTCTCGTCCAGGCTGATCCCCGACAGGTCGATGCCGTCAGACACGCCCAGCCGGTGGTAGGGGTGCGACGGCGCCTCGGCCAGGCCGTAGGTCAGGCCGCTGGTGTGGTTCAGCAGCTGGCGCAGGGTGATGACCGGCGCGGTTCCGTCGGCCAGCTTCGGCTTGAAGTCCGGCAGCCACCGGGTCACGGGATCGTCGAGCCGAAGCTTGCCGTCCTCGACCAGCTTCATCACCGCCACGCTGACGAACGGCTTGGTCACCGAGGAGAAGCGGAAGACGGCGTCCTCGCGCATTCGACGGCCGGACTCGCGGTCGGCCAGGCCGGCGGCGCGGTGGTAGACCAGCTTGCCGTCGCGGGCGACCAGCACCACGGTCCCGACCAGCCGGTGCTCGGCCAGGGCGGTGTCGACCACCTTGTCCAGCCGGGCGGCCATGGGCGCGTCGAGGGCCGCGTCGGGCGCGGCGGCGATGGCTGCGGGCGCTGGGCTTGCTGGGGGCGGCGCGGCGAGGCCGGGCGAGGCCAGGACCAGGCTGGCGGCGACGGCGAGGCTGGAGATCCACGGACGCATGCGACGACTCCCTTTGCTGAACCTGAGGTAGGGCGATCCTTTGGAGGCGACAAGCCGTATGGACTCACTGCCGGGGACGCGCTCTCACGGCAAGACGCCGGCCGGTTTGCAGGGCGCCGGTTGTGAGTGCGTGTCCCCTACGGATCCGCTGAGTCCGGCGCTGAAGTGTCACGACGTGGTGGGTGACGTTGGGGACATGCACTCACCCCGAAGGTCGCGGATCGATCCGCGACGCTTCGCCGTGAGTGCACGTCCCCGGCGGCTTATGCTCGGTGGATAGCGGACAGAGTCTCAGGATTTCAACGCCTTGAACTTTCTCGACCTGATTTGATCCTCACCCCTTCAAACCACCCGTATCCTGATCTCACCTGGAAGCACGGGGAGGGCGCACGTACGGCGACCGATGCGGCTTTCAGGGGTGGACGAGCGGGAAGGCCTTGTCCGCCGTGCTTCTTCGGAAGCGAAGCGTCCAGGTCGGTTCGGAGCAGGTTCGCCTCAGTCGCGACGAAACTCCGGCGCCCGGATAGGCGGATAGGGCCAGCAGGCCCGGGCTGAAATCGCCCGGGCGGTCCAGGACGGAGCCAACGTCCTGCCCGTCGGGGGTCTCCATCGGAGCGGGTTAAAAATCCGCGACCCGAAGGCTTCCGGATAACGGCTCCACGCGAAGCGCTCGAACTTCGTCGAAACGGTACAAACATCAAAGCTACTCCGGGCGAGGCCCGGGCGCTTCGCACCCTTCCCATCCGATCGCAGCTTCGGCGCGTGAGTGCGAAGCTGTGTCCGCCGAAGACCCCTTCAGTCGCTACGCGACAGCTCCCCCAGAGGGGGAGCATCTAGCGCGATTAGATCCTCCCCCTCTGGGGCAGGGGAATCGCATATGGATTTTTGGTCCGAACGGGATTCTGAGGGTGTCTCCTTGTGAGAGGGAGACGGTCGGATGGAGACGTTCGCGGCTTG
>NZ_LMFX01000006.1:0-105761 GCF_001426985.1 Caulobacter sp. Root1472
CGTCGCCGTCATGCGAAAACTCGTCGAAGCCGCAAACCTCGTCCTCAAGCGACAGCAGCCCTGGGTTCGCCACGCCTGATCAACATGGTTGCTCACCCGACCTCGCTCCGCGAGGCCCCCCTCTCCCGCAAAGGGAGAGGGATCATTCGTCGCCTTCCACCGCCTCGACCTTCACCCGTCCGCGCCGCCCGAAGCCCTTGCCGCGGGACATCGGCTTGCGCTCGCCCTTGGCCTTGGCGGCGATCTCCTTGAGCTTGATGGTCTGGTTGACCGACATGGCCTGGCCGGCGCCGCCCTTTTCGGGATCGCCGAACGCGCGGCCGTAGGTCTCGATGCGCTGGGCGACCGAGCCCAGGAACTCGCCTTCCCATTCTGACAACTGGATCCCGGCCTTGTCGGCCGTGCGCTGGGCGCGCTTGAGCGCGTTGAGAGCGGCCTTGCGGGCCTGGGCTCTGGGATCGGGCGGCTTCTTGGCGCGCATGGCCGCAGACTAGCGGGCGTCGGCGGCGGGACGCACGCGGAAAAACGGCAGGTTTAACGATCGGGGACGCTCGCATGCGAGCGTCCCCAGCCGGTCATCAGATCTCGCCGATGGCCGACAGGTACAGGTCCAGGATCGCATCCTCTTCCTGGCGCTTGGCGCGGTCGGTCTTGCGCAGGCGGACCACCTTGCGCAGGATCTTGACGTCGAAGCCGTTGCCCTTGGCCTCGGCGTAGACTTCCTTGATCTGCTCGGCGATCTCGGTCTTCTCGACTTCCAGGCGCTCGACCCGGTCGATGATGCTCTTCAGCTGGCCCTGGGCGGTGGAGTTGAGCACATCGGCGTGCGGGGCGGCGTCGTCGGCCATGGCAGAGGTCTCGCGAAAAGGCGGGGAAACGGAAGGCGCGGAACCTAATGGCAACGGGCCGCCAGTGGAAGGCCGATTCCCCGCTCTTTTTTCTTCAGCGTCCTTCCACGCGTCCGCGCGAGACTTCAGCCAGGCCGGCCAGGTCGGGCGTTTCGCCCTCGCCCGCCAGCAGCGCCTCGAGCCCGCTCTCGACCAGGTCGGCCAGCGGCAGGGCCAGGCCCTTCTCGTCGCCAGCGGCTTGGGCCAGGCGCACGTCCTTCAGCGCCAGGTCAGCGGCGAAGCCGGGCGGGTGGTAGCGGCCCTCGGCGATCATGGCGCCATAGATCTTGTAGACCGGGGCGGCGAAGATCGTGCTGGTCAGCACGTCCAGCAGATCACCGGCCGGCACGCCATGGGCCGCGCCCAGGGCCGTGGCCTCGCCCATGGCCTCGACGGCGGCGACGATCATCAGGTTGCCGGCGATCTTGACGGCGTTGGCGCGGACGGGATCCTCGCCCATCGGCCAGACCTTGGCGGCCAGGGCCTCCAGCGCGGGCATGGCCGCGGCGACGGCGTCGGGCGTGCCGGCCGCCAGCACGTTCAGCCCGCCCGCCCGCGCCACCGGCGGCCGGCCGAACACCGGCGCGGCCACATAGCCCAGGCCCAGCGCGGCGTGGCGGTCGGCCAGCTCGCGCGCGAAGGCGGTCGAGATAGTGGCGAGATTGACGTGGACTAGGCCTTGCCGGGCCCTCGGCAGGGCTTCCAGCAGGACATCGCGGATCGCCTGGTCATGGGCCAGGATCGACAGGACGATGTCGGCCTGCAAGGCGTCATCAATGGCGGCGGCGACCTTGGCGCCCCGGGCCGCCAGTTCGGCGGCGGGGCCCGGCGAGCGGTTCCACACCGTCACGGCATGACCCTTCTCCAGCAGGGTCTCGACCATGGCCTTGCCCATGGCCCCCAGGCCGATGAAACCGATATGCATGGGGCGACTCCAAAAAGGCTCTGCGCGAAGCCGACGCTCCGCTTCATCCTGAGCTTGTCGAAGGACGAGGCGGACGCACCGCGCCAGGCGCCCTCGTCCTTCGACAAGCTCAGGATGAGGGCTACTTAGGCGCCGGCGCGCCTAGAGCAAGCCGTGGCGCTCGACCACCCGCCGCAGAGCCGCCGGATCCGTGAAGTGGTAAGTGTGAAACCCGAGGGCGTCGGCGGCGGCGATATTGGCGGCGCTGTCGTCGACGAACAGCAGGTCGGCCGCTTCCAGGCCCGTGCGTTCCAGTACGATCTCGTAGATCCGCGCCTCGGGCTTGATCACCCGTTCATGGCCCGAGACCACCGTGTCGCGGAAATGCCGGAAGGCTGGGCTCATGGCCCGCACGCCGTCCCAGGTCTCGTGGGACATGTTGGTCAGGCCGAACTGCGGGACGCCGCGCGCGGCCAGGTCCTCGATGATGGATTCGGTCTCGGAGATCGTTCCGGAGAACATTTCGTCCCAGCGGTCCCACCAGGCGGCCAGATGCTCGGCGTGGTGCGGATACTGGGCGCTGCGGGCGGCGATGTTGTCGGCGAAGGTCACGCCGCGGTCCGTCGCCGCGTGCCAGTCCAGGGTCCCGACATGCGAAAGGAACCGGTCGAGATCGGCCGGTTCCTTGAAGATCTTCGCGTAGAGCGTGCGCGGATTCCAGCGCACGATGACGTTGCCGACGTCCCAGAGCAGCGCCCTGGGAGGCCGTGCGGGCGTCATTAGCCTTGCTTGGCTTTGAAGCGCGGGTCGGTCTTGTTGATGATGTAGATGACGCCCTTGCGGCGGACCATCTTGCAGTCGCGGTGACGCGACTTCAGCGACTTCAGCGAGCTACGAACCTTCATGACCGTCTCTATACTCAGCGGAGAGGTTCGCGGCCGCCATGAGGGCGAAAGGAACATCCGGGATGTTTTCGGAGGCGTGCGTATAAGCAGGACAGGCGCGGGAGTCAATGCGGAGCGCGCGCCAAGCCGCACCGATCGCCGATTGACGGGCCGCCCCGGAGGTCACCTGCAGGTCAGGGTCAGCCGGTAGCTGTTCAGCGCGGTGTTCAAGGCCAGGGTCTCGCGCTTCATCGGATACACCTTGCCGTCGACCCTGACGTTCTGGTCCCCCGCCCAGCGGGTTTTACCGCCGTCCATGCTCTCGGCGTAATAGTATAGCACCGGACTGCTCATGCCGGCGACATGCTGCTTGGTGTCGCCGCCGTTCAGGCCGATCTCCGACAGGGTGGTCCAGTTTCGACGGACATCCTGGTAGCGGGCGACGAAGATGATCGACTTGCCGCACCGGTTTTGCACCGTCAGGCCGGGAATCACCGTCAGGCTTGCGCCGGCCGCGCCCGGGACCAGCAAGCTCAACGCGATCGCGATCTTCACGGCGGTTCTGGCGGCGATGGGCATGGGTTTCCTGCCGATCAAAATTCCCTTATCGAGAGAATTTAACAGATACTCGCGCTAAGCGATATGCATTTCGGACCGCCCGGGCGCAACCTTAACCGCTCTGTCGCCCTTGTGATTGCAGCCCCGTCACGAACCCCGGTAGCCTGCCCTCATGGATAGACGCGTTTTCCTCGTTCTGCTGCTGGCCGGTTGCGCCGACACCTCGACCAATGCGCCGCTGGCCCCGTCGGTCGCCCCGCCCCCGCCGCCGCGCGTGCCGCCCCCCGCCCCCGCCGCCCCCAGCGCCGACCCGGCCGCCTCCGGCCAGGCCGTGGGCTTCGACGCCTGGCTGGCCGCCTTCAAGCAGAAGGCCTTGGCCGCCGGCCTGCCCCAGCAACTTCTGGATCGCGAGCTGGACGGGGTGACGCCCGATCCCAAGGTGATCTCGCTGGACGGCCGGCAGCCGGAGTTCTCCAAGCCGGTCGGCGACTACATCAAGGGCGTGATCAGCGACGACCGGGTGGCGGTCGGCCGCGACAAGCGCCAGAGCCTGACCTTCCTGCCGGCCATCGAGGCCCGCTACGGCGTGCCGCGCGACATCCTGCTGGCCGTCTGGGCCATGGAATCGGCGTTCGGCAAGATCCAGGGCAATTTCGACGTCGTGCGCTCGATGGCCAGCTTGGCCGCCGACGGCCGGCGCCGGACCTGGGCCGAGGGCGAACTGATCGCCGCCCTGAAGATCATCGCCTCGGGCGAGGACACCCGCGCCCAGCTCAAGGGCTCGTGGGCCGGGGCCATGGGCCAGACCCAGTTCTTGCCGTCCAACTACCTGTCGACCGCCGTCGACTTCGACGGTGACGGCCGGCGCGACATCTGGGGCAGCGACAGCGACAGCCTGGCCTCGGCCGCCAACCTGCTGAAGAAGGGCGGCTGGAAGCCCGGCGTAGGCTGGGCCAAGGAAGTAATCCTGCCGGCCGGCTTCGACTACGGCCTGGCCGAGGGGCCGCGCGAGGTTCCGTCGTGGTGGGAGGCCAAGGGCGTCAAGCGGGCCGACGGCCTGCCCTGGACGGCGGCCGACGCCGCCTCACCCGCCGGCCTGATCCTGCCCGCCGGTTGGTCGGGACCCGCCTTCCTGGCCCTGCCCAACCACTTCGCGATCCGCACCTACAACAACTCCACGTCCTACGCTCTGGGCATCGGCCTGCTGGCCGACCGGTTCGCCGGAGGCGGGCCGCTGGTCGCCGCCTGGCCGGTCGAGACGCCGCTGAGCCTGGCCGACCGCATGGCCGCCCAGATCGCTCTTGGTCGTTTGGGCTTTGACCCTGGCCCGGCCGACGGCGTGGTCGGGGCCGGCACCCGCAAGGCCCTACGCGCCTGGCAGGCCGACCGCAAGCTGCCCGCCGACGGCTACCTGTCGTCCGACATGGTCGCCCGGCTGAAGGCCCAGGCCGGGATCAGCTAGCGGACGGTGATGTCCACCGCGATCCGGCGGACCGCGCCGTCGGGACTGGAGCCCTGCAGCACCATCCTGTCGTGACCGGTATAGCCCGCGGCGGCGGTGTAGAAGGCCTGGTGGCCCGGCACCTTGCGGTCGTTGCAGGCCGAGCGCGGATTGGCCGGCGGGAAGGCCGCGTAATAGGGTTCGTCCTTGACCACCGCCGCGCCATGGGCCGGCTGTTCCAGGATGGTCAGGGTGGCGTCTGGCGTCTGGGCCGAGCAGTCGGGGTTAATGGCGGCGTTGGCCCAGACCCGGACCGGCGTGCTGCCGACCACGGCCTTGTCCACGTGCAACCTTTGATAACCGGAAGCCGGCAGATGCGGCTGGGCTGATGCGCCGGCGGCGACGGCGACGGCCAAGCCCGCCGTGCAGGCCAGGATGAATAGCTTGGAACCCACGGTCGATCTCCCTGAAGCGACACCTCGCGGAGGCTGCGCGCCGTTCGTTGCGCGACTGTTTCAGGCTTGGAACAGGCGGAGATGCTCAGTGCGGCCCCGTGGCGTCGATCGAACTGGCGTCCACCACCTGCGCCTCGTCACGGGCTTCGCGGGGAGCCGAGGCGTCGCCGACCCGGCGCATGACGGGATCGATCAGGGCGTAGGCTACCAGGCCGGCCAGCAAAGCCATGTTCATCAGATAGGGCGACGGATGGGCCCACTTGTAGAGCGCCACGCCCAGCACCGGGGCGATGATCACCGAGGCGCCGTTGATGGCGCTGATCGCCCCGGCCACCGCCCCCTGCTCCTCGTGTCCCACCGACAGCGAGGCGCCGGCCGTGAAGCCGGGCCGGGCGAAGCCGTAGCCCAGGCTGCACAGGGCGAAGCCGACCACCAGGGTATGGTAGTCGGGCGAGAAGGCGACGATCAGGTTGCCCAGGGCCGCGCAGCCCGCGCCCAGCCACAGCAATTGGCGCGGCGCCAGCCGCAACATGCGGATCAGGCCCCATTGGGCCAGCAGGCTGGCCACGGCGCCGGCCATCATCGCCACCCCGGCGAAGGCCGCCGCCTTGGCCGGGGTAATGTTCAGCTTGTCGATGACCATGAAGCCCAGGGTCTGCTGGTTCACCGTCTGGGCGCTGGCCAGCAGGAAGCCGTAGAGGACGAAGGGCATGATCCGCCGGTCGTTCCAGCGCACCCGGGCCCGGGGCTTGGCCGACACGCCGGCCTCGCGGTCGGGGATCTCCTCGGGACGCTCGGGCAGGCCGCGCAGCACCAGGACCAGCACCACGCCGGCGATCAGCGCGAACGAGAACATCGGTCCCGACAGGGCCAGCAGCGGGAAGACCAGGAACGGCGCGACGGCGGGCCCCAGGATCGTGCCCAGGCCGCTGGCCGAGGCCATGGTGGCCAGGGCGTTGGTGCGGTCGGCCGGCGCCGTGCGGTCGGCGACATAGGCCTGGGCCGCGGGGTTGGAGGCGCTGCCGACCAGGCCGAAGATCCCCCGCGACAGGGCCGCCCCGGCGAACACCGCCAGCGGCGCCATCAGGCCCTTCAGTCCCATCAGGATGAAGAAGCCGAAGCCTAGCATCGACACCGCGAAGCCCGCCATGCCCAGGATCACCATCGGCTTGCGGCCGCGCTTGTCGGACATCCGCGCCCAGACCGGCGACATCACGCCCCACAGCAAGGCCGACAGCGAGAAGATCGAGCTGATCAGTACGTCGGGAATGCCCACCTGGCGGCCGATGGCCGGCAGCACCGTCTGCAGGGCGGTGTTGCCGGCGGCGCTGGACAGCAGAACGGCGAACAAGATGGCGAAGGCCCGGCCCTTGGCCTTGTCGTCCAGGCGGACATCCGGGCTGGCGGCGCTCATGCTTCCCCTCCGACGCGCGTGGCTGGTTGGTCCGGCCTATGGCGTCAAACACCTGTTAGGCGGGTGCGGCGAATGGCGCAACAGCGCCGCAAACCCCCGCTCACCTTGGATTAAGCATTAACGGCGATGATCACGGCGCAAGTTACCCGGGGCCTTCCACGTCATGTTCCAGATCATCGGCATTGTCCTGCTGTTCGGCCTCGTGTTCGGCAGCTTCATCATGTCGGGTGGCAAGATGGACGTGATCATCGAAGCCGCGCCGCACGAGTTGATGTGCATTCTGGGCGCGGGCATCGCCTCGTTCCTGATCTCGAACTCGATGACCGTCATCAAGGCCACCGGCGGCGGCTTCGGCAAGATCTTCAAGGGTCCCAAGTGGAAGACCTCGGACTATCGCGACCTGTTGAGCCTGCTGTTCCTGCTGACCAAGACGATGAAGTCCAAGGGCGTCATCGCCCTGGAAAGCCACATCGAAAAGCCCAACGACAGCTCGATCTTCCAGCGCTATCCGAAGATCACCAAGGACCACTTCGCCGTCGACTTCATCTGCGACACCCTGCGGATGATGACCATGAACCTGGAAGATCCCCACCAGGTCGAGGATGCGATGGAGAAGCAGCTGGAAAAGCACCATCACGAGGGCCTGGCCCCGGCCCACGCCCTGCAGAGCCTGGCCGACGCCCTGCCCGCCCTGGGCATCGTCGCCGCCGTGCTGGGCGTCATCAAGACCATGGGTTCGATCACCGAGCCGCCGGCCGTGCTGGGCGCGATGATCGGCGGCGCCCTGGTGGGCACCTTCCTCGGCGTGTTCCTGGCCTATGGCCTGGTCGCCCCGTTCGCCACCCGCCTGACCGCCGTGGTCGACGAGGAAGGCGCGTTCTACAAGATCATCCAGTCGGTCCTGGTCGCCCACCTGCACGGCAACGCCGCCCAGATCAGCGTCGAGATCGGCCGCGGCAACGTGCCGAGCGAGGCCCAGCCCAGCTTCCTGGAGCTGGAAGAAGCCCTGCAGGCGATCCCGAACGAGGCCTGACGCGCCCGATCACGGGACGATCACGGATCCGTGAACAATTGTCTTGCCCCTGCCATGGAACTGATGTTCTGTGACCGGGCGACACGGCCCAGCCGGGCCGTCGTCGCCAGACAAGCAGTCGCAAGGGAAGTCCCTATGACCACCAAGATTCTCCGCTCGATCCTGATCGCCGGCATGGCCGTCTCGGCCCTGTCGCTGGCCGCGTGCGGCAAGAAGGCCGACGAGTCGGCCGACGCCTCGACGAAGGCCGCTCAGGACGCCGCCGCTTCGGCCAGCACGGCCACGGACGCGGCTTCGAACGCCGCCGTCGCCGCCGCCGACGCCAACAAGGCGGCCGCCGACGCCGCCGCCGCGCCGGCCGCCCAGGACGCGACGACCGCCGCCGAAGCGCCCGGCACGGCCCCCGCTCCGGCCGCCACGACGCCCGAAAAGAAGGCCGAGCCGGCCGCTCACTAGAAGCCGGTTCGCCTCACCGCGATCGGAAGGGCCGTCCGCGAGGGCGGCCCTTCTTTTATGGGCGCTCGCGGCCCTATAAGCGGCGGATGAGCGATCCCGCCGCCCCTTCTCCCGCCTCGCCCCTCGTCTGGCGCGACGACGGCCTGCCGCAGTCGGCGCTTTATGGCGACGTCTACTTCTCCAGCGCCGACGGCCTGGCCGAGACCCGCGCGGTGTTCCTGGCCGGTTGTGATCTCCCTGCCGCCTGGCGGGGCCGCGACCGCTTCGTGGTCGGCGAGCTGGGGTTCGGCACGGGCCTGAACATCGCCGCCCTGCTGGACCTGTGGCGGCGCGAACGGGCGGAAGGCCAGCGCCTGCACGTCTTTTCGATCGAGGCCCACCCGATCACCCGCGACGAGGCGGCTCGGGCCCTGGCGGTCTGGCCCGAGCTGGGCGAGGCGGCCGGCGTGCTGCTCGACCATTGGCCGGGCCGGGCGCGCGGCTTTCACCGCGTCGACCTGCCCGGCTTCGACGCCACCCTCGACCTGGCGGTGATGGACGTCGAGGAGGCCCTGGCCGCCTGGGACGGCGCGGCCGACGCCTGGTTCCTGGACGGTTTCTCGCCGGCCTTGAACCCGGCCATGTGGCGCGAAGAGGTCCTGGCCGCCGTGGCCGCCCGCAGCGCCCCGGGTGCTCGCGCCGCCACCTTCACCGTCGCCGGCGCCGTGCGGCGCGGCCTGGCCGCCGCCGGCTTCCAGGTCGACAAGCGCCCGGGATTTGGCCGGAAGAAGGAGCGGCTGGAGGCGGTGACGCCCGGCCAGCCGCGCGTCGCGCCGCGTCCACGCCGCCTGGCGGTGATCGGCGGCGGGATCGCGGGCGCCGCGATGGCCCGCGCCGCACGGGCCGAAGGCCTGGAGGTCACGGTGTTCGACGACGGCGAGGCGCCCGCCTCGGGCAACCCCGCCGCCCTGGTCACCCCGGCTCTAGACGCGGGCGGCGGTCCGCGCGCCGCCTTGGCCGCCCAAGCCTTCGCCCGCGCCGTCACCGTCTATGCCAGCCTGCCCGAGGCGGTGATCGCGCGCGGCGTGCTGAAGCTGGCGGTCGCCCTGCGCGACCCCGAACGCCACGCCGCCGTCGCGGTCCAAGACCTGTTCGAGCCGGGCGTCATGGTCCTGCGCGACGCGGACGATGTCGCCGCCCAGCTGGGCGAACCCGTCGCCGCCGGCGTCCTGGACATGGCCGACGCCCTGGTGGTGGAACCCGCCCGCGTGATCCAGGCCTGGCGGGGTCCGGCCACCCCCGCGCGGGTCGCCCGGGTGGCGCGCGAGGATGAGGTCTGGCGGCTGTACGGTCCGGACGACCGCCTGCTGGCCGAGGCGGACGCCGTGGTGCTGGCCGGCGGCGCGGGCCAGGCCCGGCTGTGGCCCGCCGCCCCGATCCGCCCCGTGCGCGGCCAGGCGACCTGGACCGATCAACCCGCCCCTTCCGCCGCCGCCTTCGGGGCCTATGCGGTTCCCACCCGCGACGGCGTGCTGTTCGGGGCCACCCACGATCGCGGCGACCTCGGGACCGACGTCCGCGAGGCGGACGACCGCCGCAACCTGCAGGCCCTGGCCAAGGGGCTCCCCGGCCTGGCCGCCCGCTTGTCCGACGCGCCGCTGCGGGGCCGCGCCGCCGTGCGCGCCACGACGGCCGACCACCTGCCGCTGGCCGGCGCGGTCCCGGACGCACCCGACGGCCTGTTCGTCCTGGGCGGCCTGGGCGGGCGCGGTTTCTGCCTGGCGCCCCTTTTGGCCGAACACTTGGCGGCGCGGATCCTCGACGTCCCGTCCCCCCTGCCGAACGCCCTTTCGGACCTGCTGGAGCCCGCGCGATTTTCATCGCGCGCCTAAACCTGGAGCGGTATGATCAGGCCCACGGGAGAAGGCCGGCGCGCCTCGCCGGTGGACGTTCGCCACGAGAGCCGACGCCGCAGAATGTCGGCCTGACCGGGGCCCGACGCCCTCTCGGGCTTCCGGATGATGGCGCTCCCGATACCGTCGGGGGCGTCTTTCTTTTTGAGGGTGATCGCCCCGCGCCGCCCCCATTGCACCTGGAGCGGAATGGACAAAGGGCCCGGCGTCGCCGCCGGGCCCTCCATCTTCGTCGTGATCGCGATCTTTAGAAGTTGATCGAGATCGTGGAACGGCGGTTCAGCGGTTCCTTCACGCCATCGCCGGTGGCGACGGCCGGTTCGCTTTCGCCCTTCCAGTCCACCGCCAGGGTGGTGGCTTGGACGCCGGCGCCGACCAGAGCGTCGGCCACGGCCTTGGCGCGGCGCTCGGAGAGCTTGGCGTTGTACTTCGGAGAGCCCGAGGTGTCGGTGTGGCCGACCACGGTGATCTTCGTCGCATTGCCGCCCTTGGCGTAGTCAGCCGCTTGCGAGACCACGGACTGGGCTTCCGGCGTCAGCACGTACTGATCGAACGGGAAGTAGACCACGAACTCACGCGCCTCGTAGGCCGGAGCCGCTGGCGGCGGGGGCGGCGGGGGCGGGGGTTCCGGCGGCGGGGGCGGCGGAGGCGGCGGGGGCGGAGGCGGCGGCGGGGGCGGCGGCGAGCCGAAGGTGTAGCGAACGCCCAGCGTCAGCGAGGTGTCCTTGTACTTGCCTTCGTAGGTGCCGACGTCGGTCACCGCGCCGAAGTGACCCGGGCCGCCGACATTGGTCGTCACCGAACCCCACTGCAGGTCGTCGGTCTGCAGATAGCGGCCGGTTAGGTCCAGCGACCAGTTCGGCGCGAAGTCCCAGGCGATGCCCAGGATGCCCTGATAGGCCAGGGCTTGGTCGACGTCGTCGAAGCTGGTGTTCTGGAACTGGGCGGCGCCGGCCGGAACGCCCGACAGCTGGCCGTAGACCTTGTTGTGGACCCAGGCCGTACCGACGCCGGCGCCGATGAACGGACGCCAGCTGGAATCGGGCATGAAGTCATAGATGACGTTGGCCATCAGGGTCGTGGCCTTCAGGTCGCCGTTCGGCTTGCCGCAGGCCGGGGCCGCGGCGGTGCGCTCGACGCCGGCGGTGCAGAGGCCGATCGGCTGGGGATCAGCAGCCGAACCACGGACGCTTTCGATGTCGCCCGAGCGATAGCCGTATTCAGCCTCGACACGCCAGTTCGGGGTCAGCTTGTAGCCGAGACGGCCAAAAGCGGCCCAGTCGTCCTTGGCGGAGAACGTCCAGTCCGAAGCCCCTGTGGACGACGAAGCCTTGACGCCGTCGGTCGTATGGTACCCGACGTCGCCGGCGACGTACCATCCGCTCAATGCGCTTTGGGCGGAGGCGCCTGACGCGGCGCAGAGCGCAAGCGTCGCGACACCAGCCAGCAACCGGATTTTCATGGTGTAACCCTCTACGTGAATGTCTTGAGGTCGGTCTGGGAGCGACCTCAGCACGACAAACGCGCCAGTCGTAAAATCAGGTGTGGCCAAGGCGCCACATTTCGACCATTTCGTCGGAAAAACGACGCAACGGCCAGGAACCGGAGAACCGAATCTTTGGCGCACCCCATCGAGACGTTGCGTCGTGAGGCGCCAGCATGGCCGTCAGGCGGACGCCCCGGCGACAGCCGCCAGACTCGGCCGTTGGGCTTAGGTCGGGGCCCCCAAGAGGGCCTTCGCTCAAACCCGTTCAACGCCGCCGCCTCAACCTTGTCGCGATCCCATTACAACGACTATCGTTGATGCTCGTCGGTTTACGTGATTGCATTACGACGACGAGGAGCTGTGGGTTTAGTCGGGGGCATGGCAATTTTCGACAGTGTGTCGGCGTTCGCGCGGCTGCGGCGAACGAGAAGGCATTTGCTTCCCTTGCTGAAGGCCGTCAAACCCGGCGGCCGCGCCCTCCGCGTACTGGACGTCGGAGGAACAGCGAATTTTTGGCGTCCCATCATTCCGTCGCTCGACGGGCTGGACGTCAGAATCACCGTTCTCAACCTGGAGGCCCGGTGCTTGGGCTCCGACGACGAGATTTTCACCTATGTCGTCGGAAACGCATGCGCGCTGGACTACGCCGACAACTATTTTGACGTCGTCGTCTCGAACTCGGTGATCGAGCACGTGGAAGATCCCACCGGCCACGTCAGCTGGCGGGCCCAGCGCAAATACGCCGCCGAGGTCCGCCGCGTCGGCAAAAGCTTCTACGTTCAGGCCCCCTACTTCTGGTTCCCGATGGAACCTCACTACCGCCGCCCCTTCTTTCACTGGCTGCCGTTGCCGCTCCAGGCCTGGATGCTGATGAACTTCAACCTGCGTGGCGGGCGGAAGTCGGGCTCGCTTCACGACGCTTACGAGCGCCTCGACGAGCACCCACGGCTTCCAACCTTCGGCGACATGAAGTTGCTGTTCCCGGACGCCCGCATCGAGCGCGAGAGATTCGCCCTGCTGACCAAGTCCCTGACCGCGATCCGCTTGGACGACGGATTGCGGACATAAGGCGTCCGACCTCGATATCGCGCGGCGCGTTCGGTCGTCCTTTCGGTGGCGACTTTCCGGGTGATCGACGAAGGCCGGACCAGGCTGACCCAGGTCACGGAAGGCCGCCGCGGAGCCGCAGCGTGCTGAACCGACCCGGGGTTCTGAATTCAAGGGAAGAAAAGGAATGGTGGACGCGACAGGGATTGAACCTGTGACCCCTACGATGTCAACGTAGTGCTCTTCGCGCAAACCCTTGCTGTTGCAGGGATCAGCGTTCGTTGGTTCCCTGTTTTGTTCACGGCTTTTCGTGGCCATTCTGGGAAATTACTGGGAACCAGGCGATCAGCTGAGGGCCTTCCGAGCCCGCGCGTTGTGGCTCGGCCGATGATGGCCGTAGTTGTCCTCGAGCGTCTTCATGGTCATGCCGGTGAAGCCGGCGGCCTCCCAGGCCGGGCAGTCGGCTTCCATCAACCAGGTGCAGCAGGTGTGTCGCAGCCAGTGCGGCGTGATGTCGGCAGATAGGCCGGCGTCGGCGACGATCGCCTCGAAGCCCGTCCGGACGCTGTCGATCGGCGCGCCGCCGTGGTGCAGGACCGTGTTGGCCATCTCCAGGTTCTCCTCCTCGAGGAGCTTGGCGGCCTTCCTGTCGTCGAGCATCTTCCATCGGCGCATGTGCGCCAGCAGGCGGCCGGTGATCTTCACGACTGGCCGGCGCTTGGTCTTGTGATCTTTCTCCCGCTTTCCGCGGCGCCAGATCATGCCGGCGTCGAGATCGATCCACGCCTGCACCGGCGATTCCGCCCAAAGCAGCTTCATGGTCACGGTCGGCCTGCTGCCGGAATAGACGCCCATCACCACGAACCGGCGAAGATGGGCGCGGTTGGCCCGCACGCTGCCGCCCAGATATCGCCAGGCGCGCTTGCCGGCGGCGTCGAGCTCGAGGCGATAGCCGCGCGCGGCCATCAGCAGGGCCGCGACCTGATCGCGCGTCAGGGCGTCGCGCGGGCTTTCGGGCTTATCGGGGAGCCAGACCTTGGGTCGGTTGCTGAGCGGATATTCGCCGTTCCAATAGTGGATGGCGGCCGACAGGTCCTCCAGCTCGCGCCGGGCCCCCTGGTCGCTGACGCGTTTGTCCAGCGCCTCGCCGTACTTGGCCTGCTTGAGCGGCTGGGTGATGCGTTCGGCGACGTAGGCCTGGCAGGTCGACCGCCGGACGTCGGCCAAGGTGTCGGCGCCGAAGAACTTCATCAATGCCTGTACGCGGACGTTTGTGGCCTTGGGGTCGGCGAGCTTGGGCGCCTTCTCGGTGAGATAGAGGGCCAGGACCTCGGCGATCAGGACCTTAGCTGGATCACCTCGGCGCTGGCGATCATCGACAGCTTCTTCTTCCTGGGCCCGAACCGCCGACTTTTGGAGGATGTAGGCGGCGAGCTGCGCTTCGGCCCCATCAGGGCCAGCGAGGCCATCTGGACCGCAGCCTGTGCTGATCTCAACCTGTCCGTCTCGAATGTAATAGATGTCGGGGATCGGCTTGCCGGTGCGGGCGTGGATCCGGCCGGCGCGGAGGTGGAGGCGGGGGCCTTTCGAACGTCGGGACATGCTCTTGCGGGCTCGGGTTGGAAGAGCGCGCGGACGCTCGCGGGAGTGATCCACAATAGCCCTCGGACTCGGGCGGGGGTCAATCGGCCCTTCGCGATCTCGGTGCGCAGCGACGACACGGTGACCGGCCCGGCCGGCCAGAACACGGCGGCGTACTCCGCCAGGGTCATGACCTCGTCGGCGTCCCATTGGTCGGGCCTGGGGCGCTGCTGGGCGCGCGCCAAGGGGTCGCGACGTCCGGCCATCACTCGCCTTCGTGCTCGATCTGGCGCTCGCCGATCGGCGCGCTCGGATCGTTGGCGAACATCCAGTAGTGAGCCTCGACGGCCAGGGCGATCTGCTCGACCGTCACATTGAGGGCAGCCGCCGCCTGAGCGAACGATCCGAAACGCGGCGTTCTTCTCGTCCCCCGGAGGGACCAGGCTTGCACCTTGTTGGCGAAATCTACGAGATCACCCAGGTCCTCGATCGACAACGCAGCGACCTGCCGCGCTACCTCGATCTGTTCGTGCGGGCTGTCCGCCTTGATGACCAAGGCGGATGTGCTGGCCACCCTGCCGCTATCAGCGCCGCCGGCGTAACACTTCGGGCAGTAAACGTCGCTGTCATCGCCCCAACTGTCAGTTCCGCAGTCCTCGCTGGACCCGCTCCAGCCGCATTTGTCGCAGCCTGCCGGATAGTACGGGTCGCGAACCTCGAACGTCGTGCCGTCTGGGCGCTTGTAAGTGCCGGCGTCATCCATGGTCGCCACCGTCCTCGATCGCCGCGCGGCCCGGGTCGGTCGCCGCAGGCCGGTCGGCTCGGCGGAAGCGGCTGGGGTAGAAGTCGCAGGACGTGTCCGTAGGCACGTGGCCGAACATCGCGCAGCACTTGCGGCAATGAGCGCAGTCGCCGCACGTCATCCCTTCCGGCAACCGCATGGCGGCGTCGTAGTCGATCTCCGCTTCGGCATTCGCGTAGGGCGTGAAGCCCTCCTCGAGCGGCAGGGTCTTGGGTTCGAAGTAGCCGAAGGTCATTTGTCGCTGCGCTCCAGATGACGCAGGACCAGTTCGTCGGCGTAGGCCGCCGCGCCGCTGACGCCCCAATCGTGATCGGGATGTCCGACCTCGATCCCCTCCTCCTTGAGGAAGTCTGGAACGCACTGGGCGACCTCGGCCGTCGCGTAGTCTCGCTCCGCGCCACCAGCGACGCAGGCCTCGACGACCAGGACGAGGAAGGTGTCATAGGCGCGCTTACGGCGGGTGATCTCGGCAGCGATCAGCGCCCCGGCCTTTTCGAGGTTGCGCGTGGGAACGCCCGGCTTCCAGTGCTTGGCATCCCAGGGCCACTCGAAGGGCGCGCTCACGTCCGAGTCGAAGATCTGCCCGAGGTAGCACCAGGCCGCCGCCGCCAACTGGCTGCCGACGTAACCGTCGTCCCGGGCCGGATCGTAGCCCTCTCCCGTCAATTGGCGGTGACGCTCTGCCGCGATATGCCAGGTACCCAGATCGGATAGCAGCTCGACCATGTCGCGGTGGCTGTCGATCAGCGCAGTCACCGACGCCTCACACCAGAGAGCGTCGCCGCTCACCATCGCGCTGACGCGTTCCAGCAGTTCCTCGTCGTGCGTTTTCTGGTTCTGGAACATCAGGCCCTCCCCGCCTGGGCCATTGACCATTGGCATTCGAGGCTGGTGACGTGCTCGCCGCTGTCGAGCCTGATGATCATCAAGCCGGGCTCGACAGTATCCTCGCGAACGACGACACCGCCGTAGAGGGCGCTGAGGTCGTAGTTGAAGCAGACCTGCACCCGGGCGCCGAGAAAGGTCCCCTGGGCGGGAAAGTGCTGCAGGCTTTCGAGTTTGTGGATGGCGGGCATGGTCAGGCCTTTCCTCCGGGCGCCATGCGGCCCTCGGCCCTGGCCAGCCATTCCTTGACCGCGGCGATCGTGTCCTCGCGGTTGGAATTGGCGATGAAGTTGACGCGGCCGCCCTCGGTCTGGCCCAGGACGTAGGTGAACAGGGCGAAGCCCACGGTCTTCTGCCGGCCGGGCGTGGGCGAGCCGTTGAAAACGTCGTCGAGGGCGGCGGCGACGCGGTTCATGCTCGCCAGAAAGGCGGGATCGATTGGATCGCTCATCGCTTCACCGTCCGCATGCCGTCTTCCGGTGTCATCACGCCGGCGGGACCGCCGCCCTCGCCAAAGAGATCCGGGCTGCCTTGTTGAGCTGCGATCCAAGCCTGCACCTCACGGGCGACCTCGACGTAGTCGGGGCTCGGGCGTCCGCTAATCTCCTGACCAGGCTGATACGCGCGCCAGATCCGGTGCCGCAGTTCGGCCGGGAGGCGATACCAGTGCTGGCGACACCCCCACATGGCTGGCGGGACCTGACGATTGCACCCTGGCCAGTGGCAGTGATGGTCTCGGCTTTGCCCCTGCGAACGCACGTAGTCTGCTTTCGACATCAGACCCTCCCCGCCTTGGCGAGCGTGGCGTGGGCTGAGGCCAGGCGCTCGCGCAACTGCTCGTCGCTGAACAGCGGACCTCTGGCGAAGGCGGTGACGTGCGTCGGCTTCTCTTCTCCGGGTTCCAGCAGGTCCTCGTCGATTGCGTCGGGATCCACGGGGATTTGGTCGCCGACCTTGATCGCTCCCGTCCCGTCACAGTCGGCGTGGGCCGACACGTCGCTGTAGGGAAACTGAGCCTCGTCAGGCCAAATCTGGCGGCCGCAGCCTTCGCAGTGTTCGAAGAACTCACCGGCCATGGCGTCCTTAAGGCCGGTATACGCGTTGGCCAGGCGCTCGATCAGGAAGGCCTTAGGCGCCTTCCTATGGTCCAGGGCGTGCAGCAACGCGCCGATCTCACAGGCCTGGTGCTCCCGCCAATACTGGCGCTCGGCCAGAAGGACTCGGACTTCGACCTTCTCTCCGGCCCCATCAAAGACCATCAACTGGCTCGGCCCCATGTCGACGCGGCTGACGGGATCCAGCCCTGCCTCGACGCAGATCTGGAAGACCGCGGCCGCCGCCATGTCGACGGCCGCGTCGGGGGTTTCGTTGTCGCTCTTGCTGGTCACTGGTCGCGCTCCTGGGCCATGTCGATGTCGTTGGCGCGCCCGATCAGCGCGATGGGTCCGCGGAAGGTCTCGACCCCGCAGACGACGCCGGCGACGGCCCAGGCCATGCCGAGGGCGGCGCCGATGAGCGTGCTGACGCCGGCGAAGAAGTCCGACGCCGTGCAGGCGATCATGAGGAGGCCGAAGCCCACGGTGACGACGGCGCAAGCCGTCTTGAACGCGCGCCGCGCCAGGCGCAGGCGGTGCTTGAGGGTCGCCTTACGTCGCTCGGCGGCCTTGACCAGCTGCTCCCGATAGGCGGCGTGTTCGTCGAGCGTCATCGTGACGTACCCGGCGCGTGTCCATACTTGGGTCGTCGGCATCACGCCGCCCTCCCGATGGTCGGCGCCGTCGAGTGCCGGGCCTTCAGCGCCGCCTCGAGTTGCCGGCGGCCGCCGCCGTCCAACCAGGCCAAGCCGATGTAGCGGTGGCGGTCGCCGCCCTCGCCGAGCGTCCAGATCGCCACGCCCAGGACCTCGCCCCAGTCGCGGATGTTGAGCGGGACGGCGTCCTGCAGTTCGATCGGCGCGCCGGCGCGGTCGACGTGGATGGCCCGGGCCAGTTCCGACAGCATCGGATAGGCCACCGGCAAGGCCAGGGGGTTGGTCGGCTCCCGCACCAGGGCGAAGCGGACGTCGGGATTAGGCATGCGGGGGCTCCGTGCATAGGCCATGGCGGCCTCGATGAAGGTTGCAGTTGGCGCGGGGGCGCGACCGACCGGGGTTGCGAAGGCGGGAGAGGTGATGGCCATGGTCAGGCGTCGGCCATGTCGGTGGCGGACACGCCCTCCGATGCGAGCGGCGCTCGCACGACCTGGCCGTCTTCGATGAAGTCTTCGGCCCAGTCGTTGGCGATCTGGCGCGCGGTTTCCCGGTCCCACTCGAAGCCGTCGTCGCCGAACGCGCAGCCGCTATCCTGCTCGTAGCGCTTGAGCGCCTGCACGGCTTGGACAGAGGCAACGACGGCGTCGGCGACGCCGTACTCTTCGGTCAGGGTCTCGGCGATCCATGCCTCGAAGGCCATGGGTGTGACAGGCGCTTCGTCCGCTTCCGGCCAGCAGCCGGTAACGGCGTTAAGCGCCAGAACGGCGAGCCTTGCGCTGCGGCTGGCCCGGACGGTTATTTCCGTCCCGCTGGCGGTCCGTGCGAAATTCCAGCTGTCGGCGACGGCCGTCCATGGCGCCGCCGCCTTGGCCTCCTCGAGCATCTGCCGGATCTTCGCGCCGAGCTTCGGGAGCTCCATTCCGGGAGCCGCCGCCTCGAGCTCGACGAGGCGGCGCTCGGCGAGCTCGAGGCGCGCCTTCTCCTTGGCCTCGTGCGCCGCGCGATCGCGTTCCGATTGGGCCTTCCGGTCGAGCAAGGCCTGGGCCGCGGGCGAGACCGGAAACGGCGCGTTCAGCCATTCCGTCGCATAGGCCTTGGCGTTCCGGCATTTGTCGGCTGTCTCTCGGCCCAGAAGGGCCTCGCGCAGTTCGCCGATGACCTTCGTCCTGACCGGCTGGCTGGTCAGGACTTCGGCCTTCCACTGGCCCATGAGCGCGCGCTCGGCGCGGTTCGTGATCTTGATCCGCGTGGATCCGTCGCTGCTGGGCTTTTCGGGATCACCGCCGGTGATCAGATCCTCAGACCGTAGGTTCGCGATGACGCCGGGCGGGGCGTTGAACCGCATGGGCACGCCCTGGTAGTTGTCGCCCATGTAGCCGCCGGGCTGACGCTTGAACGCGTCGTGGATCTCAAGGAGGATCAGGGCATGCTCGGCGCGAACGGTCGGCGCCGGCCCGGCCGATGGCGGCTTCGGCAGGTTCAGCCAATAGGTCCAGTACTCACCGGCTTCCTGTAGGCGGTCGTGCTCTTCATCGTCATGCAGCGCGTCGGTGCGAGCGAAGCGGAGCCCGTCGTCGCCCGCATAGATCATGCGGGCGACAAACTTCTCGCCGCGAGATAGCAGCGACACGGCGGAGCCGCCGTTGAAGTAGTTGAAGGTGATATAGCCGCCTTGCAGCAGGGCCTTTTCAGCGGGGTGACAGTTATCGTTGACGGTCGGGATCTCGGTGACCCGGGTCGACCGGCCGACTGCGAGGGGGTGACTGAACGGCTTGGCCCGAATGGCCGCTGCGACCTCCACCAGCATCAACGCCATGTGTTCGGTCGGTTCTTCGTCGTCATCGGCAGCGGCGGAAATCGCTTGCTCGAGCTCGACTTGGCCCGAGGCTTCGGCTTCCGTCGTTGCGGCCTGCGAAGCTTTCTCCGTCTGAACGCTCTCGCGCAGCTGCTCCCAGGTCCACACCCCGCTCTCATGCAGGGCGACGTTGGCCGGCGTCGCTTCCTCGACGGCCTTGATCTTCTGCTGGACGTCCTTGACGCCGCGCTCGCTGCCCTCGATGGCGCGCCCGAGCTTGAAGGCCACCGCCCGGGCCGACAGACCGGTCAGGGCCTTGTAGGCCGCCAGGCCCTGCGCATCTTCCCAGGGCGACAGGTCGCCGCGCTGGGCGTTGGCGATCAGGGCGACGAAGAGGGCTTCTTCCTCGGTCCCCTCGCGCTCGGTGAAGGGCAGGCCCTCGGCCAGCGCCGGCGGCAGGCGGTCCTGGCCGATCAGCAGCTCGCACGCCCGCCACCGGCATTCGCCGTCATGCAGCATGCGAACGCCGTTCGCATCGGCCGGGCGAAGCACCAGGTTGTGCAGCAGGCCGCCAACCTCGACGATGCTCTCGGCGATCTCGGCGATCTTCTCGGGCAGGAACGTCTTGCGGGGATTGGCCGGGTTGCGCGCGATCTTGGCATGGGGCCAGACCGCGGCCCCGCCGCCTTGGCCAGCGGCGCGATCCAGGGCCGCCAGCGCGTCGCGGCCGCCTTGGGCCAGCGAATAGACGCTGGCCTGGCCCAGGGCCTCGACAGTGAGCAAGTCGGCCTCGGCATAGGCCTTGGTGTCCTTGCGGATGTTGGAGGCGTCCTTGCCGAGCGCCTTGGCGATCTCCCCCGCCGTCATGACGACGCCAGGATCCTGCAGCAGGCGAAGGATGGGCTCGGCCGAAAGGATGGCGGCGCTCAGCTGGTGTTGCGACGTCATTGGTCGTCGTCTCCGGTGATGTCGTTGAAGGGGTTGTCCAGGCGCGCGTCGGTCTGAGGCGTCGGGGCGGCCGGCTTGAACTTGCGAAGGTCGACCCGGTGCACGGGCCGCCGGCCCAGACCCAGGTTCAGCCAGGTCGGGGACAGGCCGTCGACGCGGGCCAGGCGCTCGCCCGGCGCGACGCCGATCGCGGCGCAGACCCAGGTGAGCTCGTAATTGCGGGGGTCGGCCGCGACGCCGATCAACTCGCCGGGCGTGCGGCCCAGCGTTCGGCAGAGGGCCCGGCCGACCTCGTGCGGGGTCGGGCCGTACATGACGGAGCGGATTTCCGGGCGACCCTCGAAGGCGCGATAGACCAGCTTGACGATCTCGCCCGGCCGGAACACCGCCGCTTCTGGAGCCGGCCCGGCCAGGTCGGTCTTGCCGCCCCGGACCTCGACGATCTCGCCGCCCAGGACGCTCAGGCGGTCGACGGCGTCGGCGAAGCTGATCACGGTCATGACAGCACGCGCTCGAGGATCACGGCCGCGACGCCGACCAGGACCAGCGACCAGGACCGCAGGGTGTCGCCGGCGCTCATCGCGTCGCGTCCTCGAGGCGGAGGCGCAGGACCTGGCAGTGGGCGCGCAGCCAGAGCAGTTCGGTCATCGTGGCCGCCATGCCGATCGAGGCGGCCAGGGCCTGGGCGCCGGGCGAGGCGTCCTCCATGCGCACGGCGGTGGCGACGCAGCGCGCCTCCTCGAGGCTGAGCGTGAAGTGCCGGCCCGCCGCGTGCAGGCCGACGATCGGGAGCGGGGCGTCCTGCGACAGGACAACGATCGGGGCGCAGCGGATCGTGTCGATCGGCTGGCCTTCCATGGCCATGAGGACGTCGGCGACGCGCTCGTCCTGGGCGTTCTGGGCGGGCGTGGCCATTACGCGACGCGCCTCGGATCGTTGACGTCCGACGGCTCGGCCGCTCGAACGTCGTTGCGCGCCTGCAGGAGCGAGAGGAACGGCTCGGCCAACTCGGCCCCGCTAAGGCCCGCGTCGACAGCGGCGGTCGGCAGGTCGCCGGCGCCGTCGGCGAAGCGCCGGACCAGGCCGGCCACGATCGATCGATCCAGGTTTGACAGGCGGCCGAAGTCCCCGGCGATCTGAGCGCCATAGGGCGCGCCCATCATGACCAGCATCGGATCGGGACCCGTCGGAACGTCGCCCTCGCCAGCGGTGTCGGCCAGGCCCTCGAAGAACCAGGCGACCGTGGTCGAGAGCGCCCGGGCGGTGTCGTAGAGTTTGGAGGCGCTGACCCGGTTGGCCCCGCGCTCGTACTTCTGGACCTGCTGGAACGTCAGGCCCAGTTCGTCGGCAAGGGCTTCTTGGCTGACGCCCAACATCTTGCGCCGCATCCGGATCCGCATGCCGACATGCAGGTCGACGCGGTTGGGGGTCCTCGGCTGATCGGCGTCGACGGACGGCCGAGCGGCCGGCGGGTTGCTGAATTGGGTCCGGGTGGACGACATCGGGGCGTCTCCTCAGCCCCGCGCCGATCCCCTGTCACGATCGCGCCCATGCTCAAGCGCGACCGCCGGTCGGACCCTCCGAAGCGACGCGAGCGAGCGACGCGGATCGGCGCGGGGTTGAGGACTAAACGAAACTGTTTAGTTGATGTTGTCAACGTCAAAACTAAACGATCTCGTTGATCTCAATCTCTCGGTTGATGGCCAATCCGGCGTGGACGGTTCACCATGCGGCGTCGGAGGAGCATTCCATGAAGGTCGCACCGCCTCGCATTGGTCGAGGAACCTGGTTGTTCGTGCTGGGCGGCGCCCTGATCGCGCTAGGCGTATTCGCCTCGGCTGGGGGAGCGTCAGACTTCGGGCTGGGCGCAGCGCTGTTCGGCGCCGGCTTCGTCGGCGTCGGGTTTTGGAGCCGTCTGTTCTACTTGATCGAGTTGCGGCTGATTGACCTGCAGCGTGCGGCGTCGGGTGAGACGACGGCGGATCCTGTCACGCCGACGCAAGCGCCGTCCGCCGTGCCGTCCGAGGCGTACCTAGGCTAGTAGCGCCGAACCGAGCCGACGACGAGGCCGCGGATCCGGACCTCGAACTGCTCGCCTTCGTCCAGGCTCTCGGTCAGGCGGACAGGGTCTCGCCACCGATCGTTCGACGATCGGGGCCAGAGCAACGGCCCGTCGGGCGTTACCTCAACCTGCTTGATCGTGAGCTCTCGCATCTGCCCGCCGAAGCGCAGGCGCTCGACTTCGACGATATCGCCCGTCCTCGGCCGATAGCCGATGTCGACCGCCGAAACGCAATGGACCAGGTCACCATCGAAGATCCCGAGCAGGTTCACGGAATCGCCGACGACCGTCGACAGCCATTGGTCGGCGTGCGGATACCGCCCGTCACGAGGATGAGGGTAGGGGCGCGGCTCTTCCTGTGAGAGGTCGTCCGCCGCCAGGAAAGCGCCGGCCTGGACGCGATCGCGGATCATGAGGCCGCCCAGAACTTCCTGCGGCCTAAACTGCAGGATCTTGGCGCTTGCCGGCGGGGCGTCCTGACCTGAACGGTCGAGGCCGTACAGATGGCGCTGGAGGTCCTCCAGCGTGGCGCCGAGCGCCGCCACAAGCTTGCGCTGCACCTCGGGCCGGTGAATGCCCGGCCTGCTGCCCGCTTCGTACTGGCTCCACGCTTGGGCCGATATGCCCGGCGCGGCGCCGAATGCTTCGCCGGCCTGCGGCTGGGTGAGCCCCTTCTCCTTGCGCAGGAGCATGAGAGCGCGGCCCAGGAGCTTGGCTGGATTATCCTCAACAGGTTGCTTGGCCATGGGCCAAGGATGCGTTGAGGGGGATTTGGCAGCGAGCGACAGCATGGTTTAGTTGTTCTCAAGCATGTCGTTGACAAAATCAACGAAACAGTTGAGCTCCTATGGTCGATGCAAATCGGGACATCGACCTTGGACACCCCGCCCTCCCCCATCAAACGCCCCAAACTCGCGCTCTTCCTGTGGGAGCGCGGCTTGCGGTTTCGTGACGTCGAGGCGCCGCTTGGACGGTCATACGAGCACATTCGTCAGGTCTGTCTCCCCTTTGACGACCCGGGGCGCAAGACCCCCGACGAGGCCCTGCTCGGCAGGATCGAGGCCTTCACGCAAGGCGAAGTCACACGAGAGGACTTCGATCCGCCAAATGCGGACGTAGACGCGGAAGGGGCCACGGCATGAGCCTGGCCCATCGCGTTGAACTGTGGACCGCCCTGGCGCGCGAAGCCGCCGACCTGGCCCGCGACTACGACGCCAGCTTCATCGTCGACGCCGACCACGCCCAGCCCAGCCTGGACGTTCGCATGAGCGCCGCCCGAGGCCAGGCCCGCGGCCTAGTGGCCGAGCGCTTGCCGTTCCCCGCCTGGGAGGACGGGCGAACCTTCCTGTTCCTGCTGAGCCGCCTGGTCGACAACGACGCGACGCCGGCGGTGCGCCGCCAGCATGTCGAGGAGCTGGTGTCGGCCTCGATCCGGCTGGTCGACGTGCTGGGCCGCTGCAGCGCCCGGCCGCGCGCGGACCTGGATGACTGACATGACGCGCGCCGGCCCCGTGGCCAACCGTTCCGTCGTCGAGCGCCGCGCGCCTCGCCTGGTCGAGCAGGACGACGACCATACCGCGCTGATGCGGGCCCTGGAGTTCTACCCCACGCCCCTCTGGGCGGCGCGGGCGTGCGGCGAGGTCGTGCGCCGGTTCGACCGTCGAGCCCGGCGCGTCTGGGAGCCCGCCTGCGGCGAGGGGCATATGGCCAGCGCCCTGGCCGAGCGGTTCCGGGTGCAGGCCAGCGACGTGCATCCCTACGGCTATGGCTGGGTGCAGGACTTCTTCGCGCCGACCACGCACGAACTGGATCCCGACGACCCGGCGCTGGAGCCGGCCGACTGGATCATCACCAACCCGCCGTTCGTGCTGGCTCAGGCCTTCGCCGAGATCGGTCTGCGCCGCGTGCGCCGTGGCGTGGCGCTGCTCTGCAGGCTGCCGTTCGAGGAGAGCGAGGGCCGCCACGACCTGATGTGCCGGCTGAGCGTCAAGGCGACGTTCTGTGAGCGCGTGGGCATGCAGCTGGGCAGCTGGGATCCAGAGCTGTCGACCGCCACGGCCTATGCCCTGTTCGTGTGGATGACGCCGGAGGCCGAGGCGAGCTCGCCGTTCGGCGGCCTGATCGCCGCCAACCGCGCCGCCGGTGGCTGGCTGTCGATCCTGATCCCGCCCGGCACGAAGGACCGCCTGACCAGGGCCGACGACGCCGAGCGCTTTGGCGGCCGGAGAGCGGCATGAAAAAGCCCAAGACCTACAACCTGATCCCGCTGACCCCCGCTCGTTTCGCCGCCCTACAGGCGCTGGCGCGGCGACCGGAGGGCGCGACGGCCGAAAGCGACGCGGTCCACGGCGCGCTCTGGCCGACCCTGGTCGCCATGAACCTGGCCCAGCGCCTGCCTCGCACCGAGCGGGAGCGCGGGACGCCTGCGCGCTATCGCCTGCTGCCCGCCGGCGAGGACCTGGCTGGAGCCGATGCGAGCGGCGCTCGCACCGAGGCGCGCCCATGATCGACAATCTGTTCGAGGAAGCCCGGGATCGGGTGTCGATCGAGGAGCGCGTCGAGCAGACGGGCGTGAAGCTGTACGGCGGCAAGGTCCAGAAGCGTGGGATCTGCCCTCTGCAGTCCTGCGGAAAGAAATCGGGCTCCAGGCCCTTTGCCGTCTATCCCGGCGATGGGCGGTTCAAGTGTTGGAGCTGCGACAAGCGCGGCGACGTGATCGAGCTCGAGCAGCTGCTCGAGGGCGGGACGCCGGTCGATGCGGCGCGGCGGCTGCTGGGCCTGGAGGTGGTCGAGCGCGCCCCGCGCCCGGTGATCACCGAGGCTGACGTCGACGACGACGCGGCCCGCAAGCTGAAGATGGCGCAACAGATGTGGGACTCGTCGACGGCGGTCCTGGGCTCGCTGGCCGAGAAGTACCTGCTGTCGCGCTGTATCCACCCGGCGGTTGTCGCCCGGGCGGCGCCGGCCATGCGCTATCACCCCGCCGCGCGACATAGCTGGGATCCGAAGCGCGAAACTTGGGTCCGGGCCCCGGCCCTGCTGGTGCGTCCCGTGACCGAGGAAGGGCCGACCGGCGGCGTGCACGCCACCTATCTTCTGCGCGACGGATCCGGCCGCGACAAGACGCTGGGCAAGCGGATGATCGGTCCCCAGACGTTGAACGGCCGCCCCGGCGGGGCCTGGCTGATCGGCCCTTCGGGCGAGGGCCTGGACGGAACGCCCCTCATGACGGGCGAAGGCGTCGAGACCGTGCTGTCTCTCGCCTCACTGGCCCAGTTGCAAGGCCGTCGCGCCCGGGCGGCGGCGGCCTTGTCCTTGAACCGACTTCAGGGCGGCGTTCGGGTCGACAGCGACAGCTGTCTGGACCTGAACGACCCCCAGGCCGCCCTGGAGCAGCCGGCCTTCACCTGGCGTGCGCCCGAAGACCAGCCGTGGCCGGAAGTCGTGGTCGGGGTCGATCGCGACATGAAGGCCCTCAAGGTCTGGGCTCGGAACGGGCGGGGCCGAAAGACGGCCATGCTGCTCGAGGGCGAGGCCCGGGCGGCGCTGTGCGGCCGCCTGGCGCGCCAGCAATGGGCGGCGGCCGGGGCGGAGCGCGTCCGCGCCGCCCTGCCGCCCGTCAACAGTGATTGGAACGACGAGTTGCGCCGCCTGGTCCTGGCCGACCAGGCGCGCCTGGGGGTGAGCGTATGACTGACGATATCGACGAAACCGGCCTGGAAGACGACGATGGCGGCGCGCCGCCTGCCGAACCGGCCAGCTACGAGCCCATCGCCTTGGCGGGCATGGAAGACGCGCCCGAAGGCACCGAGAGCCTGCTCAAGGGCTTTCCCAACCCCGACGTTTCCGAGAGTCCGGTGATCCCGCTCGGCTTCGCCGGCGCCAAGGTGTGGTTCGCCATGCCTGAGGGCGAGCTGCGCAGCGAAGTGGCCAGCAAGGTCGGGGCGATGCTCCGCACCGACATATTCGCCTGTCAGGCCGGGGCCAGCTTCCTGACCTATTGGCGCGACCGGGCCGACAAGTTTCAGCGCGAGCCCTGCGCGATCTGGTTCGTCCGCAAGTGTCGCGAGGCGGGTTTCTGGGACAGCTCGCGCCCGATTCGTTCGCTGGGCGTCTGGCCCGGCGAGGCCGGCGCTGTGATGCTGCACCGGGGCGACGAGGTCTGGAGCTTCGCCAGCGGCCGTAAGGTCGACAAGCGCTCGATCGCCGAAATGATGCGCGTGCGCTCGGGCCCGCTCTACAGGCTGGCGGCCTCCGGGCCCAAGCCTGGGAAGCCCTGCACTGTCGAGGACGGGGCGTGGATCCGCCGCCAGTTCGACAGCTGGCATTTCGAGCCCATCGGGATCGACGGCCTCTCCGGGGCCGACGTAATGGCCGGATGGCTGGTCGGCGCGCTGCTGGGCGCGGTGGCGCCGTTCCGCGGCCACCTGATGCTCAACGCCCTGCAGGGATCGGGCAAAACGACCCTGGTGCACCTGGTGCACGCCCTGATGTCGGCCTTGGCCGGCCCGGTGATCGACAGCTTCTCCGAAGCCGGGTTCCGCTCGGATCTGTCGGGCATGGCCCGGCCGGTGCTGATCGATGAGGCCGAAGGCGGCGCGAACGCCCATGGCGGCGCGGGCGTCGTCGAGCAGGCCCTGGGCGTGCTTCGGCGGATGTCGACCGGTGACGGCGGCGTGCGCAAGCAGGTCGGCCAGGACGGCAACGTCGCCACCCAGACGGCGGTCGGCTCGGTGATGCTGGCCGCCATCCTGCCGCCCAAGCTGGGCCCGGCCGACGGATCGCGCATCGTCGAGGTCCGCCTGCTGCCCCTGGCGGCCAAGGAAGGCCAGGATCTGGCGTCCGACGACGACCTGGCCATGATCCAGGCCAAGGCCGAAGCCCTGGCCCCAAAGCTGCTCGCCAGGATCCTGCTGGGCGCACGGCGCTACAGATCCGACGTCGCCATGGTCAAGGCGGCCCTGCAGCGCGCCAAGGAGAGCCCGCGCACCGCCGACCTGATCGCCATGCTGGCCGCCGGCCGAAGGCTGCTCCTGCACGACGAACCCCTCACCCCCGAGATGGCGGATGCCCAAGCGCGGTTCTGGCGGCCCCTGCTGGCCCAGCGCGAGTCGATCGAGGTCGTGACCAATCCGGGGGCCGACGCCTTCGCCCATCTGATGGCCGCATCGACCGACCAGTTCCGCAATGACCGGCGCTTGACGATCGGGATCATGGTCGACCGCCTGGCGGCCGGCGACCGCGAGTACATCGGGCCACTCAAGGCCCATGGCATGCTGTTCTACGAGGACGTCGGTCCCGACGGCCGAACAGGCCCGTGGCTGATCGTCTCCAACCATCACCCGGTGCTCGAGAAGATCTTCTCCCCGACCAAGTGGCAGGATTGGCGACGCGCCCTGTCCTACCTCGACGCCCTCGGGCCGGACTACCAGACCTGGCCGACCAAGCAGCTGCGCTATGGCGCGGGCGTGCAGCAGCGCGGCTTGGCGATCCCCCTCACCCCCTTGTTGGACCGCCTGGCGTCCCAGTCGTCCCGTCCCGTCACACCTAGCGTCCCGGAGCAAGACATTGAGTGGCAAGAGTAATCCGCCGCCCGTGACGGGTGTGACGCCTGGGACGCCCCCCATACCCCCGCAGGAGCGAGCGGGCGCGGGGACGAGTGTATCCGTCACACCCGTCCCATCCGTCACACCTTCTAATTTATCTAAGAAAATCAAAAGAAAGAAGTGGGACGCCGGGTGTGACACGGTGGGACGCGACGTCACGCCGTTCGTCGAGCGGGCTCCGGACGAAGGCGCGGCCGTCTATCTGCTGCGCAACGCCATGCAGTTTGGCCTGACAGAGGACCAGCGCTCGCGGCTAAGCCGTGCCTACCGCCTCAACCAGCAGCTATATGTCGGCAAGGCTGCCCGGGCCGAGGCCCAGCGCGAGAGCTATCAGCTGATCAAGGGCGTGCAGCAGGAGCTCGGCTCGGCCGTCGTCGCCGCCGTCGACCAGGCCATGCGCCGGGGCGAGAAGGTCGAGAGCTACAACGACGCCGGGGCCAAGCGGATCAAGAGCCGTGATGGCCTGCGGTCCCTGGTTGAGAGCGGCGCTCTCACCGAGACCGACGAGCGGGTGGGCCTGGCCTATCGCCTGCTGTTCGAACAGGCGGGGAAGGGCGCGGGCCTGGGCTCCCAGCTGGAGGACCGCCCTCGGTCGATCCGCGACAGCAGCCATGGCGCCGTGGCCGCCGGCCTCTTCCGCGCCTACGCCGGTGTGCGCCTGACCGGCGTCGAGACCGCCGTCGCCGCGGCTGATCGCACGGGCCGCGCCCTGTCGGTGCTCCGGGTCGTAGCCGGCGAAGGTCAGCCCATCCGCTCCCTGGGCAGCGGCGGCAACGTCAAGCGGTCCAACCTGCAGGCCCTGCAGCTCGCCCTTCGGATCGCCCTGGCTGCGCTTCACGGCAATGGGGGCTTGCGAATCGGGGCCCGTTAATTCATGAAAAGAACCAAGCGTTGAACTGCGCACCGAAGCCCGCCCGACCCTGTCGAGGCGGGCTTTCTGTTGGCCGCGACCACGCGCAACCCCTTACGCCACAAGGGTTTGCGAGCCTCGACCCCATCGGCTCGGGTCCTTCCCCGCCACCCCCGCCCCTATGCGGTGCGGCTGAGCGCGACGTTCCGTTAGTTACGGGCTGAAATTCATTATGAAGGCCGTGAATTCATGCCCTCCTTGATGACCAAGGGCGAGTTCGCCGCCCACATGAACGTCGGGCCGTCGGCGGTTTCGAACTGGAACAAGAAGGGCCTGATCCTCCTGGCCCCGGATCCAGAACGTCCGGGCAAGCAATTGGTCGACGCCGAGCGCTCGGCACTGCTGATCCGGGCGTCGGTCGACACGACACGCGGCCGACCCCGCAAGGCCGACCAGGCGGCCGCCGAACAATCGCCCTCGTCTTCGGGGGAAGGGGGCGGAGCTTCACCGGAGCGCCCTCCCCAGCGGCTCAACGCCCTGGAACAGATCCGGCTCGACGAGGCCCGCGAACGGATCACCCGGCGGCAGATCGAAAACGGCCAGCTGCTCGGCCAACTGGTCTCCCTGCCGGAATACGAGCGACGGGCCGGCGAGATGGGGCGTGTCGTGCGGGAGCGCACGCACGGCGTCGTTCGCAAGCTGGCGGAGCGGATCGCCGCCGAGACGGATCCGCGGACGATCATCGCCCTGCTGGGCGGCGAGCTCGACAGCATGTTCGACAAGGTCGCCGGCGAACTGGAAGCCGAGGCCCAGGTCGAGCGGGCCGTCGACGTCGTGCTCGCGGCGGTCGTTCCGGACGAGGAGGAGGCTGATCTAGAACTGGAGGGCTGATGAACGCGCCGTTTCAGACGCCCTCGCCCCATGCGGCGAAAATCCTGGATGCGAACGCCGCTCGCATCGACACCGCCTTCGCCCGGGGGCTGCGTCCGCCGCCGCGCATCGGCGTCGACGAGTGGGCGGTCTTCCGCCACTTCGGCGACGACGCCCCGCACCCTGGGCCCTACGATCCGAAGCGCGCCCCGTACCTGAAGGAGCCGCAACGGGACTGCTCGCCGCATCTGCCCGCGCCCGAAGTGATCATCATCAAATGCGGCCAGTCGGGCGGCTCGGTGACCGGCGAGAACATGATCGGCTGCATCGCCGACGTCGCGCCCGGCCCGATGATGTACGTCGGTCCCACGATCTCGGCGGCCAAGGATTGGCTGGCGGAGAAGTTCTGGCCGATGGTCGAGGCGACGCCCCGGCTGAACCCGGCCAAGGGCGGAGCGATCATGCCCAAGCGGTCCCGCGACGGGAACGGCACCACGGCCAACCGGGTGCGGTTTCGCAAGGGCGGTTGGATGCTGATCGCCGGGGCCAACTCGGCCGCGACGCTGCGCCAGCACTCGATCCGCTACGTGATCGAGGACGATCTCGACCAGTTCCCCGACGACCTGGACAACCAGGGTTCGCCGGAGATCATGGTCACCACGCGCCTGACGGTCTTCACTCGCCAGGGCATGGCCAAGCGGCTGAAGATCAGTACGCCGACAAACAAGGGCGCCTCGAAGATCGGGCGCGCTTACGCCGGCAGCGATCGGCGGCGGTACTACCTGAAGTGCCGCCATTGTGGCTCCCGCTTCGACCCGGTCTTCACGGATCTGAAGTGGCCTGACGGCCGCCCCGACCTGGCGGAGCTGATCGCGCCCTGTTGCGGCGTGCCGATCGCGCACTGGGAAAAGGAAACCATGTCCCTTGAGGACGGCTGGTGCGCGACCGTTGAGCTCGAGGACGGCCGTCCGCCCCGGTGGATGGACGAAGAGGAATTCCAGCGCTGGCGGGCGCGCGACGTGGGATCGCTGAACCCCGGCTATCATATCACCGGGATCATCTCGGCGTTTATCAGCTGGGCGGACCTCTGCACGCTGTTCGTGGCGGCCCTGGGCGACGTCGACAAGCTGCGGGGCTGGACCAACCTGCAGCTGGGCGAGGAATTCGTCCTCAAGGGCGACGCGCCGCCGGCGGAGAAGCTGGAAGTGCTGCGCGAGCAGGACTGGGGCAAGGGTCAACTGCCCTGGGGCCCCTGCGTCTTCACGCTCGGCGTCGACGTCCAGGGCGACGGGATCTACTACGAAGGCCTGGGCTGGGCCGCCGGTCTGGAGAATTGGGAGCTCGATCACGGGTTCCTGCCCGGTGCGACGGACGTCGCCGGCCAGGGGGCTTGGGCCCGCCTCGAGGAGGTGGCGACCCGCAAGTTCACTCTGCCCGGCGGCCGCCAGTACGGTTACGACCAGATCTGCGTCGACGCGGGCTACAACACCGAAGCCGCCAAGGCCTTCTGCCGTCGCTCGCCCAAGCGGCTGCCGGTCTTCGGTCGGCCAGGCTGGACGCTGCCGATCCTGGGCCGCGGCCAGGCGATCGCGTTCGAGGTCGGAAAGAACAACCGCCGCAAGCGGCGCAAGCTCGCGGGCGACGACGCCTACCTGGTCGGAACGTTCGGCGCGAAGTTCAGCTTCTACGGTCATCTGCGGACGTCGATCGCCGCGGCCGAGGAAGCCGCCAAGGGTGGCCGCCCGGAGCCGGTGCGCGGGCGCATCCACTTCGGGCGGGACGCCGGCGCCGACTACTTCGACATGCTGACCTCGGAAAGTGTGGTCACCGAAACCAAGAACGGCCAGGCGCGTCGGGTGTGGCGTGTCGAAAGCGGCCGCGAAAACCACTGGCTCGACTGTCGCGTCTACAACCGCGCCGCCGCCGAGGCGATGGCGCTGGACAGCCGTAGCGACGCCGAATGGCTGGCCCTGCAGGCCGACCGCTACGCCAGCCTAGACCCTCTGCAGGGCGACCTGATCGCCCTGGCCAATCGCCCCGTTCCGGACGCCGTTACGCCCTTGGCGGCGTCCGAACCGGCCGCCGCCTCGTCCCCCCGGGCGGCGGCCGACCCTGCCCCCGCCGAGCCGGCCGCCGCCGACTCGTGGATCGACACTTCGGACTGGAGCCTCTGATGCCCGCACCCGACTACGCCACCGAGATCACGGCGCTGCGCGGCGCGCTGGCGACTGGCGAGCTGACGATCGAGAGCAATGGCGAACGGGTGACCTACCAGTCGTTCGCCGACATCCGGAACCGCCTCACCTACTTCGAAGGGCTTCGGGACGCCGCCTCGGGCGTGGCCGGCCGCCCCGCGTCATCGTTCGGCTTCTCCGCCGTCGCCTTCGATCGGGAATAGGCCATGCAACTCGGCCAGCTGATCGACCGGGTCATCGAACCCTTCGCGCCGAACCTGGTGCGCCGCCGCGAGGCCGAGCGCGCCGCCCTACAGCTGCAGCGGCAGTATGACGCCGCCGGGCACGGTCGCCGCACGCAGAACTGGAAACGGACGAACGGCAGCGCCGATCGTGAGATCAAGCAGGGCCTCAAGGGCACGCGGAACGGCGTCCGTGAGCTCGTCCGCAACACGAAGTATGCGGCGAACGCCCTCGAACACATGGTCGCGGCCACGATCGGCGACGGTATCGCCGTGCGGCTCGTCCATCCTGTCGAGGCCGTTCAGAAAAAGGCCCAGGAGAAATGGGACGAGTGGGCCGAGAGCCCTGTCGATGGCTGGCAGGACTTCTACGGCGCCCAGGAACTGGTGTTCAGCGGCATGGCCGAGGGCGGCGACATGCTGGTCGCCTGGGAGCCGGACGATACGGGCCCTGACGGGTTCATCCGGATCCTCGAGGGAGACTACCTCGACGAGGGCAAGAACGAGGACCTGTCTAACGGCGACCGCATCGTCCAGGGCGTCCAGTACAACGCCCGCAACCATCGGGTCGGCTACTGGCTGTTCCCCTATCATCCCGGCGACGCCGGCGGCATGTGGGGCCGGTCGGTCTTCCATTCGGTGGAAGACGTCGACCATGTCTTCCGACAGCGGCGGGCGAGCCAATCACGCGGGATCTCGTGGTTTGCGCCTTACGCCATGGACTTCCGCGACATCGCCGACACCGAGCAGGCGCGGATGCTCAAGGAAAAAATCGCGGCCTGCCTGGCGTTGGTTCTGTCCCCACCGGACACGGGGACCCCGACGGGTCCATTTGAAGAGGGAGCGGCTGCGTCGGCTTCAGCGGCCGGCGACAAGCTGCCCGACACGGTCAGGCCTGGAATGATCCTTCGGGCGCGGGCTGGCGAGACTGCGACGGCGGTCAACCCGCCCGCGGGCGGCGATACGACCGGGTTCATCAAGCAGCAGGTCGCGGCCGCGACGGCGGCGCTTTCGCCCTATCACCTGGTTACCGGTGACGTCACCGACAGCAGCTATACGAGCCTCCGCGCCGCGCGTCTGGGCGAGCTGCAGCTGCTCGACGTGCGCCAACAGAACGTAATCATCCCGCTGATGGTCGCCAAGGCCGTCAAGCGCCGGATGCGCCGGCTGGCCCTGGAGATCGGCGACAGAAGGTTCCTTGAGGTCAAGGCCAAGTACGCGCCGCCGATCCGGCGCGTGACCGATCCGATCAAGGACACCGCTGGAGAGAAGGCTGAGATCCGGGCCGGTTTGAAGTCCGTGCCCAAGGCGCTTTCCGAGCGCGGGATCGACCCCGTTGAGCACGCCGCCGAGATCAAGGCCTGGCAGGACACGACCGACAAGGCCGGCCTGGTCTTCGACACCGATGCTCGTCGCGTCGACGGCTCAGGCGGCCTGCAGCCGCCGGCTGGATACATCGCGCCCAAGGGCGCCTCCGCGGAAGACTAGGAGAACGCTATGCCGCCGGAAGTTGCCCCCACGATCACCGCCGACCCGGCGGCTCCTCCTCCCCGCGCCGTGACGCGCCGAGAAACGCGCTTGCCGACCCAGCGGCGAGCAGCCGCCCCGTCGAGTTACAACGCCGAAGCCCACACCGTCGACCTGATCGCCGCGACCGGAACCCGCGTCCTGCGCTGGGACTGGGATGGCCCTTACCTCGAAGAGCTCGACATGAGCGCCGAGGCGTTGGTCACCACGCGGATCGACGCCGATCAGGTTCCGCTCCTGGACAGCCATAACCGCTGGTCGATCTCCGATCAGCTCGGCGTCGTCATCGGCGCGCGGATTGAACGCGGCCAGCTGGTGACGCCGGTCCGCTTCGACCAGGAGACCCCGCGCGGCCGAGAAGCCGAAGCCCGCGTCGCCGCCGGCAACCTGCGCGGGGTGAGCATCGGCTATCGGCCGCTCAAGATGATCCGTTCCGGCGAGGAAGGCGGCGTGCCGATTTTCCTCGTCACCAGCTGGGAGCTCACCGAAGCCTCCCTCACGCCCGTTCCCGCCGATCCTGACGCAGGGATGCGTTCGGCGGACGACCTTCATCCCTGCATCATAGAAACGGAGATCCGCGCCATGCCGCCGGAAGTTGCCCCCACGATCACCGCCGACCCGGCGGCTCCTGCCCCCGCCGCCGAAACCCGAGCCGCGCCCGCCGCTCCGGCTTCGACTCCGGCCCCCGCTGCGCCGGCGGCTCCCGCCGCCGCGCCCGTCGATGCGAGCGCCGTTCGCATGAACGCCGGCGAGGTCCTGGACTTCGTCGACTTCGCCCGGAGCTTCGGCGTCGAGGGCGACCAGGTGCGGACCTGGGCCACGACCCTGTCGCCGGACGCGGCCCGCCAGGCGCTCATGCGCTCGGCGGCCGATCAGCAGCGGGCCCGCACGCCGCTGACGCCGGCGATGGGCGCGGCCCGCGTCACGGTCGACGAGCGCGACACCGCCCGCATGGCCATGGCGTCTGCCCTGTTGCACCGCCACAACCCGGCCAACGAGCTGCACGAGGCCGGGCGCGAGTATCGCGGCATGTCCCTGCTGGAGATGACCCGTCGGAACCTCGAGCGGAACGGCGAGAAGGTGTCCGGGCTGGGTCGCCGGGAGATCGCCGACCTGGCCCTGCGCCAGCACTCCACGTCCGATTTCCCGAACGTCCTGTCGAACGTCTCCAACCGCACCCTGCGCGCGGGCTACGAGGCCGTTCCCCAGACGTTCAAGGCGTGGCAGCGTCGGGCGACCGTCCCCGACTTCCGCCAGGTCACGCGCCTACAGCTGGGCGGCGCGCCGTCCTTCCTGCTGGTTCCCGAGGGCGGGGCGTTCAAGATGGGCACGATCGGCGAAGCCAAGGAAGTCTATGCCCTGGCCACCTACGGCCGGCGCTTCGCGATCACCCGCCAGACGATCATCAACGACGACGTCGACGCCTTCACCCGCATCCCCTCGATGTGGGGCCGAGCGGCCGCCGACTTCGAAAGCGACGCCGCCTATGCGCCGCTGATCGCCAACCCGAACATGGGCGATGGCGTGGCCCTGTTCCACGCCACCCACGGCAACCTGCGCACCGGCGCGGCGATCTCGGAAGACAGCTGGTCGGACGCCGAACAGGCGATGGCCGCTCAGGTGGGAATCGAGGGCCGCCCGATCTCGGCGACCCCGGCCTGGATGATCGTCGCGCCCAAGGACAAGGTCGCGGCCCTGAAGCTGCGCGGCTCGCCCGTTTCGCAGAAAGCGGGCGCCACGCCGGGCACGACCAACGTCTACGAGAACGCGTTCAACGTGGTCGTCGAGGCGCGCCTGTCGCGTTCGTCCGGCGCCGTGCCGTGGTTCTATGCGGCGGACAACTCGCAGGTCGACACCATCGAATACGCCTACCTCGAGGGCGACGACGGCGTGTTCCTCGACGAGCGTGTCGGCTTCGAAGTCGACGGGATCGAGTACAAGGCCCGGCTGGACTTCGCCGTGAAGGCGATCGACGCCAAGGGCCTGGGCATGAACGCGGGCCTCTAGGCCAGCCTCCAGACTTCCCCGCACCTTACGAAGGGCCGCTCCGAAAGGGCGGCCCTTCGTCTTTCGCGAAGATCTCCGGAGCCGCCGGCCGCCCTAGGGCGACGGCTCCCGACGTCTTCGCCGGAGACGCACCCCCGGCACCCTCCAGCAAAGGACCTGAAACCATGAAGACCCAGATTTCCGAGGGTGAAGTCGTCAACTTCACCGTTCCCAGCGGCGGCTGCACGTCCGGCGTCGGCCTCCTGATCGGCGCGCTGTTCCTTATCCCGGTGACCAGCAACATCGCTGGCGACGTAGCGGCCGGGAAGATCGCCGGCGAGTTCGACCACGCCAAGGAAGGCGCGGGCTCGGGCCAGGCCTGGGCGTTCGGCGACGACATCTACTTCGACGTCACGAACAAGCGCCTGACCAAGACGGCCTCGGGCAACACCAAGGTCGGCAAGGCCACCGCTGCGGCCGCCACGACCGACACGGTCGGCCGCATCGTCATCCGCCAGCCGGCCTAGGCCGCGGCTTCTTCCTAACCCCAAAGAGAGGAGAGCGTCATGCGCTCGTTTGTTTCCCATCTGGCGCTCGGCGCCTGCTTGGCCGTGTTGGCCGCCAACAGAGATCAGGGTCACGCCAAGCCGGCGGACAAGCCGTCCGACACCGCGCCGGCCGCCGATCCCGTCGTCAAGTCGGACCCGGCTCCGCATCCGCTGCCGGCCGACCAGGTTGCGCCCGCCCCGGCCCATGCCGAGCCGGACGGCGCCGCCGTCGGCCTGGCGGCTGGCGCGGATCCGAACGCGCCGACCAATCTGGATGACGCCGAGCATCCGAAGAAAGGTCGCGTCGCCGTCGTCTGGGCCCAGCCGGGCCATGAGATGGTCGCGATCGGCGCGCTGCTGAGCGTTCCCGAGGACGAAGCCGAGGCGCTTCGCGCTGCCGGCCGCGCCCGGTTCGCCTCGGAAGCCGAGGTCGAGGCGGGCGGCGACTCGATCGTCGAGCTGTCGGGTATCTGATCGCGCATGAGCCCGGTCGCTGACCGCAGAGCCCGGCTCCTGGCCGCCGTCTACGCCAGTTATGGCGAGGACGCGGCTTGGACGCCGGGCGATGGCTCCGATCCTGTGCGCATCAAGCGCGAGGAGGCCGAGCAGGACCTGCAGCTCGGACGCAGCCGCGTGCAGGTCGACACGATCGTCCTGCGCGTCCGGAGATCCGAGGTCAGCGCGCCCAGCAAGGGCGACCAGGTCGTGACGGTCGAAACGGCGGAGGCCTTCAGCCTTATCGCCAAGCCCAAGCTGGAGCGCTTCGGCCTGGAGTGGATCTGCGAAGCGGTTCGCCTCTGATGCGCGTCAGCGCTGAGGTCGACTTCGCGCCAGCGACGACCGAGCTCGAGGATGACCTGGCCGACATCGCCACGGCCGCCATGGTCGAGGGCACGGCGCTTCTCAAGAACGACCTGCGCGAGGATGTCGTCGCCGCCGGCCTGGGTCGGCGCCTGGCCCTGACCTGGCGCTCGAAAGTCTATCCCGAAGGCGGCCGCAACAGCCTGGATCCGGCCGGCTGGGTCTGGACCAAGTCGCCGAAGCTGATCGAGGTCTACGAGAACGGCGCGATGATCCGCCCGACCGGCGGCCGCCGCTATCTGGCGCTGCCGTCCAAGAACGTGCCGCTCAAGGGTCGCGGCAAGCGCATGACGCCGCTCGACGTCGAGCTCGCCTTCAACCAGGACCTGATCATCCGCCGGGGTCACAAGCCGGGGACCTGGACCGCCTGGATCAACGCCGTGGCGGGCCGGAGCGGCAAGGGTTTCAAGGCCGCCACCAAGGGCCGGCTGCGCGGCGGCCGCCAGTCGCAGCTGGTGTTCATGTTCACCCTCACGCCCTGGGTGCAGGTCCGCAAGCGCCTGACCGGGGCCCAGATCGCCGAGCGCGCGGCCGACCGCATGCCGGGCCTTCTGACAAAGCACTGGAGATAACGATGGCCAGCACCCGCGCCCAGGTCCTGGCCGCCGTCGAGCTGCTGGTGGAAACCGCGCTTCCCAATGCGGACATGCGCCGCAACGCGCCCAAGGCGGACGGGCTGACCGCCGGCGGCGTGGTCAACATGCGCGACGGCGACCCGGGAGAACCGGACGTGCTGATGTCGCCGTTGAGCAAGACCTACAACCATCGGATCTCGCTGGAACTGGCCCCGCCGGCGGGCGCCGACGCGGTGACCTGGTTGGACGCCGCCAACACCGCCTTGCGCGCCGCTGTCCGCGCCAACCGCCAGCTGGGCGGCCTGGCCGAGTGGCTCGAGGCCGAAGAGCCGGTCACGGACGACGCCGAAACCCTCGGCGCGCCGGAGGTGATCTGGGCCGAGATCGGCCTGATCGCCGTCTACACCACCCTCGACTGACACCCCTGGGCCGCGGCCCGATTTTCCTAGGAGACGTCCCATGCGCGCTCGTGGCGCGAACGCCCAAGTGGCGATCGCCTTTCCCTCGTTCTACGGCGGTGTGCCCGGCTCGGGTTTCACCAAGATCCCGTTCTCTCAGATCGCGCTGGGCGAGACCCAGGGCCTGGTCGAGAGCGACGTCCTGGGCTACGGCCGCAACCCGCTCGAGCCGGATCTGGACGTCATCGTCAACGATGGCTCGATCACCGTGCCCGTCGATCAGCGTCTGTTCGGCCTGCACCTGAAGCTGCTACTGGGCGCGCCTCAGACGACCCAGGGCGTCGCCGCCACCGGCAAACTGACCTTCGCCCTGCAGCCGACCGTCAACAGCACGATCACGATCGGCGGCCAGGCGTTCACCTTCAAGGCCAGCGCCCCCGGCGCCAATGACATCCTGATCGGGGCCACGGTCGCCGAGACGGTCCGAAACACCGTCTGGGCCCTCAATCGCAGCGCCGTGGCCGGCGTGGCGGTTGCGTCCTATTCGACCGACCTGGACGCCGCCGCCGTGACCGTGACCTACGACGCGGTCGGGACGGGTGGGAACGCCATGACGATCGCGGCCGGGAGCTCGCCGGCGTCCAACGTCACGGTCTCGGGCGCGACCCTGGCTGGCGGTTCGGCCGCCGGGCCCTACAACCACGTCTTCAAGGCCGGCGCGCTGATCCTGCCTGACGCGGCGATCGAGATCGGCATGCCCGACGTGCCGACCTTCGCGATGAACTACGGGGCGATGTACAACACCCTGGCCGTCCCCATGCAGCGGTCGGGCAACTTGAACGCCACGTTCAACATCATCGCCCAGGGGGAAAAGCCGCGCACCACGACCAGCGCCGCCGGCACGCTGGCCGAACTGGTCCTGACCCGGTTCTCGCAATTCACCGGCTTCATCGAGCGCGAGGGCGTGCCGCTAGGCAACATCGTCAGCGGCGCGATGAACGTCAGCAACGGCCTGGACAAGGCCGAGGTGATCCGCGCCGACGGCCGGATCGACGGCGTCGATCCCGGCATGGTCGCCGTGACGCCGGAGATCGTCAGCCGGTTCGCCGACATGTCGCTGCTCGACCTGGCCACCGGCCGCACGCCCGTCGACATCGCCTTCGGCTGGCGGGCCGGACCCGACGCCCGGCTGACCTTCCGCGTCCCCCAGCTGCGCCTGCCCAAGCCGCAACTGCCCGTGACCGGGCCTGGCGGCGTCCAGGGGACGTTCCCTGGCCAGGCGCACCGCAACGCCGCCGGCGACGTCCTGATCGTCACGCTGGTCAACGACGTCGCCAGCTACGCCTAAGCCCCAGGGATGCGAGCGGCGCTCGCATCCCGCCTCTCCGCGAGATCTTGCATGTATGTCGTTGACGACGCCCCGCGGGACCTGATCCCGATCGAGCTGCCGCATGGCGGCAAACTGTTCTTTCGCCCCTGGGCCAGCGGCGCGGCCGTCGCCGGCCAACTGGCCCTGCAACGGGCCCTCGTGGCCGGGGCCGAGGATCCCGACGCCAACGTCGCGTTCACGGCTGGCGTCGCCAGCTGGGCGGCCGTCCGTTGGGAAGGTGTCGGTGACGCCAAGGGCGTCGCCCTGCCGCTGTCCAAGGCTCTGGTCGAGCTCATGGTCACCCAGGACTCCCAGGTGTTCCGGCAAGTCGACCGTCTCTACGTCCTGCCCGGGCTAGCGCTGGATGCGGAAAAAAACGGATCCGCGCTCTCGCTCGCTGGCGCTGGGCCGGCGGGAGCGCCGACGACGAGCTCGGCGCGCCCTGGGGCGGCCGCGACTTCTGCGCCGCGTGCGAGACGCCCTGCGAAACCTGCCCGCAAACCCTGAACGCCTGTCGCACGCCCGCCGGCGAGGACGTCTGGTCCGTGTTCCTGGCCAGCGAGCGCCAGGTCCGCGTCGGCATGAACGGCGCCTATGCGCTGGACCTATCGGCCGTCCTCGCCGCCGCCACCGCCCGCCGAGCCGACACCGCCCTGGTGCTCGAGCTCTTCCCCGACCTTGAGCCCTACGTGCTCTATGCCTGGAGACCGCCCTCATGACGACGCGCCAGGTCGGTTACCGGCTGAAAACCGAAGGCAAGGAAGAGGTCAAGCGCGACCTGGGCGAAGTCGGCAAGGCCGGCAAGGCCTCGGGCGACGCGATCTCGGCCGGTTTTGACGGCGCCACGCGCTCGGTGCAGAACCTCGGCGGCTACACCGACGCCCAGATGGCGCGGTTCAAGAAAATGGCCCAGGCCGCTCGCGACTTTCAGACCGCCGAGGAACAGCAGGCGAAGTTCAACGCCGCCCTCGGCGTCCGCGCCGGTTCGCCGAACGCAGCCAAGGCTAGCGATTTCCTGTCGGCCGACGAGGTCGGCGGTAAAAAGATGTCCCGCCAGCAGCGGGCCGGCCTGATTAACCTGTCGCGGCAGGGCGCTGATGTCTTCACCAGCGCGATCGGCGGCCAGAGCCCCGGCATGATTGCCGGCCAGCAGCTCCCCCAGATCCTGGACGCCGTCGCGACCAGCGGCTTCAAGGCGTCGGCCAGCATGATCGCCGTCGGCGCGGCCGTCGTGGCCACGACTGGCGCGGTGATTGCCGCCGCCGCCGCCCAGGCCGCTTACGAGGCCTCGACACTCAAGCTGGAAGTTGCAGCGCGCGGCCTGGGCGCCGCCGCTGGTCTCAGCGCCGACCAGCTTATGGCCCAGGCCCAGGTTGGCGCCCAGGCGGGCGACATCTCGGTGAAGTCGGCGCGCGACATGGCGGCCGCCTATGCCAACACCGGCCGCATCGGCGGCGGGGTGATGAGCGATCTGATCGGCGTGACGCAGCGCTACGCCCTGGTGACCGGGCAGGACGCCGCCGGCGCGACCAAGGAACTGGGGGCGGCCTTCGCCGACCCTGTGAAGGGCGCGGGCGATCTCAACGCCAAACTGCATTTCCTCGACGCAAGCGAGCAGCGCCATATCGAGAACCTGGCGCGGTCAGGCCAGGAGGCCGAGGCCCAGGCGCTGCTGGTCGACAAGCTGCAGAACTCGCTTCTAAGCGCTTCGGACGCGACGACGGGCTGGGCGCACGCCTTCAAGGGGCTCAGCACCGCCGCATCCAACGCCTTCGACGAGGTCGGTCACTACATCGATCGGCTGGTCACCGGCGGTTCTGAGGCGGAGCAGACCACTCGCGCCCGGACAGGCCTCGCGATCGCCAACGCTCAGATCGCCCGCGGCGGCGCGGACGCAACGACGCTCGCTGCGAAGAAATTCTATGAAGGTCAGCTTGCCAACCTGTACAAGAACTACGTCGCCAGCATGGACCGGCTGCGCACCGGCGGGCTGAGCCAGCGGAGCACCGACCGCCAGGACCTGATCGACAAGTACAATCCTGAAGCCGCCAAACTGGCCGGCCTCGTGGCCGATCGTCAAAAGCTTCGCGCTCTCGGTGTCAACGATCCGGACAGCAAGGCCGCGCTGAAGGAGCTCGACGACCAGATCGAGGCGCTGTCGGCCGGTTACAAGACGGCCGCCCAGCAGGCCTCCGCTCTGAGCAAAGCCCAACGCGCTGCCGCTGCCGCCGCGCGCAGGGAGGCCCGTGACGACGCAAAAGAGGCGCGAGAGCAGGCCGAGATCGACCGCCAGAACCAGGACCTCAAGACCCAGGCCTTGCGCGGCCAACTGGAGGTCGCGAAGGCTTCGAATGACCCGTCGGCGATCGATTACGCCGAGCGTCAGCTTCGGATCCAGGAGCTGATCACCCAGGCCATGCGCGATCGCCTGCCTTGGGCGATCGCGCTGGGTCGCGCCGAGGCCCAGGTTGCGGCGGAGATGAAGGCCGAGTTCGAAGGCCTGAAGAAGGGCATGTCGGACGCGGCTCTCGCCAAGGATCAATTCCTTTCGTCGTCCCAGCGCATGAACCTGGCTGAGCCTGGCGAGGGCTTCATTCCGTTCAACGCCAAAAACGCGTTCCTCGAGGACTTCCGTGTCAGCACGGGCCAATCGTTCCACGACGGCCTGGTGGCCGGCTTCACTGGCGGCGACTTCCTGGCAACCTTCGCCGACCGACTGAAGTACACCGCCGCCAACGCCCTGGCCGACAGCATCACCAACAGCGCGTTCGGCAAGAAAGACAGTGGTGGCGGCGGGTTCTGGTCCAAGGTCGTGTCGCTCGGCACCTCGCTGCTGACCGGTGGCGGCGGGGGCGGCGGCAATGGCGACGCCCTGGCGGCGGCCGCCAGCATGCTGGCCGGCAACAACGCCAAGCTGGCGGCCGCCGGTTACGCCAAGGGGACCGAAAGCGCCCTGGAAGGCTACGCCTGGGTCGGCGAGGATGGTCCTGAGCTGCGGAAGCTCCGGGCCGGCGACCAGATAAAAACTCACGCCGCCTCAATGGCCATGGTCCAGGCCGCCAACGATCGCCCCGTCGCGGCCGGTGGCGTCACGGTCTCGGCGCATTTCGCCCCGGTCCTGACGGTCACGGGCGGCGACGCCGCGGAAGTGGCGGCGCTGCGCGCTGAACTGGCGGCTATGAAGGCCGGCTTCCACGAGAACGTCGTTGGCGCCGTGAACGACGGCATGTCCCGTCGCCAGATCCGGGTCGGCTGACCATGGCCCTGGTCTTTCCGCGCGCCATGCCCTCGGCCGGCGTCACGCAAGAATCGTTCGAGATCCAGCGCGTCGACTACCTGTCGCCGGAAGCCGGCGGCCGCCTGGGCTCGATCGCCGCCGGCTTCCCGCTCTGGGAGGCCGAGTGGAGCCTGCCGACCTCGGGCCAGCTGCGCGCGGACGAATGGCGCGCCTGGATCTCGGCTCAGCGGGGCCCCGGCCGCACCTTCTTCGCCGCCGAGCAGCACCGCCCGCTGCCGCTGTCCTGCCCGAACGGCTTCGCCGGCATGGTCCGCGCCGGCGGCGGCGCCTTCGACGGCGTGGCGACCAGTTGGTCGGTGAACGGCACCCGTGACGTCCTGACCCTGCAGGGCCAGCCCGTCGGCCTGGCGCTTGGCTGGGGCGACTATGTCGGGTTCAAGTGGACGACGACGGGCGCCCAGCGTCGCGCCCTCGTCCGCGTGGTCGAACCGGGGGTCGCCAACGGTTCGGGCGTGCTGCTGGTGAGCGTCGAGCCGCCGCTGCCGACCCTGGTCCCGACAGGGGCGGACGCCACGCTCGACCGTCCCGACTGCCTGATGAAGCTGATCCCCGGCGAAACCAAGCTGGGCGGCAAAACGCGCCAACAGGCGCTCAGCGGCTCGATCAAGGCCCTGCAGCAGCTTCTGGCCTGAGGTCCTCCAAATGTTCGTCTATCCCGAAGCCGCCCAGGCCGCCCTGGACGACGGCACGGCCTTGGCCGTGGGCGCCGTCAAGCTGGCCCTGACGACCGGCCCCTGGTGCGTCTGGGGCGGCCATGGACCGCTGATCCTGAGCGGCGACACCTATGTTGGCATTGGCGATCGCGGCCTGGTGTCGGTCGCCGGCGGCCAGCTGGGCGGAGCCGAGCAGGGCGCGACGCTGTCGCTGTCGGGCGTGGATCCCGACGCCCTGGCCCTGGTCGACACCCTGACCGTCCGCGGCGCTGCGGCCGTGCTGTGGGAACTGCTGTTCAACCAGACGGGCTCGACCTTGCTGTCGGCCCGGGTTGTCCAGCGTGGCCAGGTCGACCGCCTGACGGTCGAGGACCAGATCGGCGGCGCCTCGACCGTCACGGCCGCCATCGAGGGCGCCGTGCGAGGCCTGAGCCGGAGCTCGGGCCGGATGCGCACCGACGCCGATCAGCGCCTGGTGGTCGGCACGGACGGCGGCTTCAAGGCCGTGTCCTACGCCGGCGAGATCACCCTGAACTGGGGCGGCAAGCCGCCGCAACGGGCGGCCTCGGCCCTGCCCAACGCCCTGGTCTCGAACTTCTACCAGAACACGGGGCTCGCCGGTCATGTCGAGTGAGTTCGTGCGCGACTACGCCGCCCTGGTCGACCTGATTGAGGCGCGTATGCGAGCGCCGTTCGCATGGGGCAAGCGCGCCAACGACTGCATCAGCTTCTTCGGCGCGGCGATCCTGGCGCAAACGGGCGTCGACCGCCTGGCGGCCCTGCCGAATTGGACGTCTCAGCGCGGCGCCCTGCGCGTGCTCAAGGGCCTGGGCGGCCTGCAGGCCGCCGTGGACGGCGTCCTGACGTCCGTGCCTCTGGCGCAGGCCGCCCGCGGCGACGGCGGCCTGGTCGAGACCGCCACCGGCCAGGCTGTGATGGTCATCGAGGGGGCGACCCTGGTGGGCCCGGGCCCGACCGGTCTGGTCCGCTTGCCGCGCGCCGCCATGCTGCGCGCCTGGAGCGCCCTGTGATGGCCGGTCGCGCCCTGCGGCGTTGGCTGGCGGCGACCGCCAGCGCGTTGGCCTTGCTGACGGCGCCGGCGATCGCCCATGCCGACCCGATCAGCGCCGCCATCGTGACGGCGATAGGCCTGACCGGGGCCGCCGCCACGGTCGCGACCTTCGTGATCACCACGGCCCTGCAGCTGGCCAGCGCCTTTGCCCTATCCAAGCTGACGGGTCCCAAGCAGAAACAGCAGGAGCGCCAGGCCAGCGTCACCACGCTCAGCGTCGGGGAAAATCCGCGCGAAGCGGTGTTTGGCCGCGTCTGCAGCGGCGGGTCCTTGGTGACGGCCGCCAACTTCGGCGGCGAGTTCAACACCGACTGGGAGGTCCTGGAGATCGCCCTGGCCGATCACCCGATCGACGCTCTGGAAGGCTACTTCATCGGCTCGGACTACTATCCCTATTCCGCCAACGGCCTGCAGACGGGTTTCAGCGGCTGCCTGGATATCGAGTTCATCAACGGCTCGAACGACGTGCCCCCTCCGGCCCGGTTCGCCGGCGCGGCCGGCATGGCGTCCGAGGACCGCCTACGCGGCACCACCAAGGTCTGGGCCGCCTACAAGGCCAACGACAAGGTCTGGTCGCAGGGGCGGCCGTCGTTCAAGTGGGTGTTTCGGGGCAAGCGCTGCTACGACCCGCGCAAGGACGGCTCGCTGCCGGGTGGTGTTGGGAGCCATCGCTGGAACGATCCGTCGACCTGGGAATACGACGACAACGCCTATGTCTGCCGGTACAACTGGGTCCGTGGCGTCTACGCTCGCGACCAGGTCGACCAGCCCGAAATGCTCCTGGTCGGCCGTGGCCTGAGCGACATCGAGGCGCCGCCGGAGAACGTCTTCGCCCCAGCGAACGTCTGCGACGAGCTGGTCGCCCTGAAGGCCGGCGGAACCGAGCGCCGCTATAGGATCGCGGCGGTCATCCGCGCCGACGAGACCCACGACCAGACCGAACAGCGGTTCGCCGCGGCCATGGGCGGCGTCATCGTCCAGCGCGAGGGCGGGGTCGAGATCGAGCCCGGCCAGGCCAAGAGCACCGTCGTCGAGATCACCGACGCCGACCTGGTCGTCGGCGAGAAGGTGGTCTTCGATCGCTTCCTGCCGGCTCCTCAGCGGGTCAACAGCGTGGTCGGCCGCTATATCGAGCCGGCGCAGAACTGGAGCGACCACGCCGCGCCGATCCGCCGGTCGATCGCCGACATCCAAGACGATCGCGGCCCGGCCGAGACGCCGCTGTCCCTGGATTTCGTGACCTCGGGGACGCAGGGCCAGCGTTGCGCCGAGATGGAGCGCCGCCTGTCGCGCATGGAACGCCGCGCGACCATTCCGTTGCCGCCGCGATTCTCAGGCCTCGAGGAAGGCGACTGGATCGGCTGGACCTCGGATCGCTACCACCACGGCGGCCGCGTGGTCTACCGGGTCGAGGCTTGGTCGCGCGCGCCCAACTGGCGGCGCACCCTGGCCCTGCGCGAAGTGGCGTCGTCGGCCTATGGCTGGACGGCGGCCACGGACGAGATCGTACCCGGGACGCCGCCGCCGCCCGAGACGGCCAGGCCCGCGCCGTTGGCGCTCGCCGGCGTCGAGGTGTTCACGGTCAACCTGATGGGCGACGACGGCTCCAAGGTCCCGGCGATCCGGGCGGTGTGGTCGACGCCGGTGGATCCGGCCGTGCTGGGCGTGCGGGTCGAGGTGCGGGTCCTGGGCGAGGCCGACGCCGCCCCGACCTCGGCCACCACGCGCGAGACGATCGACGCCGGCTTCCTGGTCACGACCAACGGCGTAGCCGCCTCGGCGACGCTCGAGGCCCGGGTCATTCCCCTGGCCGATCCCTCGCGCGAAGTCGTCGGGTCTGACTGGACGACGGTCATCACCGGCAAGTCGACTGCCGGCGGCGCGACGACCGTTCCCTGGAGCGGGGTCGGCGACGACAATGGCCAGCGTCCGGAGGATGGGGCCGACGTTACCGGCAATCACACCTCGGCCGACACCGCCACGATCGCCGGTCGGCCGCGCGACGACGTCCTGGACGATGTCGATCAGACCAAGATCGCCACGGCCGAGGAGGTGCTGCGCGCTGTCGTCTTCCGGGGCGACACGGTCGAGCTGATCGAGCAGGTCCAGAACACCGCCAACGGCAACAACACCTTCATCACCGAGCTGAAGTCGATCGACGGCGAAGGCGTCGGCAAGGCCGTGCTGTCGATCAATGCCGATGGCCATGTCGGCGGACAGGTCATCATGAACGATGGCCGGATTGTCTCGATCTACTTCGTCGCCGACGAGTGGGGCGTGGTCGGGACTGACGGCGTCGAGCGCAAGGTCGTCTACGTCGACACGGTCGCTGGCAAGGTGAAGTTCGTCGCCGACGTGGCGATCGACGGCAATCTGACGATCACCGGCACGCTGACGACGCCGAAGCTGGCGGACAATACGGTCACCAACCGCATCCGCGGGGCGAAGTCGACCTACACCGCTGGCACGGGGGCCGACGTCGAGGAATTCACCTACGTCTTCACCCTACCGTATGCGGCGGATGTCGAGGTCGACGGCAACTGCAACTTCCTCGACGGCGGCGGCAACGGCCCGTCCTACCACTCTTCGGCGATCAAGCTGTTCATCAACGGGACCCAGGTGGCGGTGAACAACCAGCCGGGCGCTCTGGCCATGCAGCAGCTGAGCACCTTCGGCGGCGCCGCCTGCTCGGCTGGGTCCTGCACGGTCTCGATGACGGTCATGACCAAGCCCGACGACGGCTACGACCGGCAAAACTTCCGCGTCAGGTGGTTTCTCAAATGATCGTCGTGTTCTTCGCGCCGGCCTCGCCCGGCTCCAACAGCGGCCCGATCGTCGAATGCGTTGAGGCGACGGAAGAGCTCCTGCAGGGCTTGGGGCGGCCGTTCAAAGCGGTGTCCGAGTTCCGCGAAGATTGGAATTTCACCCACGAGATCGTAGATGACCAAGTCGTTCCGCGAGATCCCGAACTGTTGGCCGCTCTGCGACTAGCGCCGGCTCGCAAGCGCCTGAAGGTGCTTCGTGACGCCCTGCTGGCCGACAATTTCGACGCCATTCGCACGAACCCCGAACGATGGGATCCGCTCTCGGCCGAGCAGCAGCAAGCGCTTCTGGATTACCGCCAGGCCCTGCTCCGCTGGCCAGCCTCCGAGACCGATCCGCTGAACCCAACGCCGCCGACCCCGCCGGAGCTCTGACATGCCCACGCCTGTCGAAGAGGCCAGTTTCGCCGAACTGGTGGTGCGGTTCGGCCGCCTGACCGACAACTGGTCAGGCTCGCTGACCAACCTGCAGAACCTGGTGTCGTTGATCACCATGGCCGGCGGCCGCTGGTGGCTGGACAAGGCCTTGCTCGACCTGGACCTGGTTCCCGATCCCGGTACGCCGGCCGTGGTCTACGGCGACGCAACCCCGGCCAACAACGGGATCTACGTTAAGACCGGGATCAGCGGAGCCGGGCCCTGGGAGCATACCGGCTTCTTGTTCGGCTCGACGATCTCGCTGGCGATGCTGGATCCCGCGGTCTTCGAATCGCTGCGAGCCGACGTCATCCAGGTGATTGGCCGCAGCGGTGATCCGATCGAGGGAGCTCCGGTCTCCGACGCGATGTACATCCAGGCCGAGCCGGTTGCTCACTACGGCCAGCTGAGCAAGCTGAAGGTCGACCTCGTCGATGTTGGCGACCTGGTCATCGGTCGTTATGAGGTCAGCAGCAATCAGACCCAGATCCGCCGCGTGCAAACGGCGACGATCACGGTCACCGACCTGGGCGATGGTCACAAGGAGTTCTCGCCGACCGACTTCGGCTTGATGAACTTCAACGCCGGCGACCTGATCGGTCTGGCCGGCGACGGCATGTTCACGGCCTCGGCGAGCCTTCCGGTCGATGGACCGGGCTGGCGCCAGATCAATGCGGCGCTGGACGACTGGCGGGCAATGCCGGCCCTTCAGACGACCATTCGCCTCGAGTACGGCGCCGAATTCGCCCAGCATCCCCAGGTGGTCAACGGCCCCGATTTCCTGGCCGTCCAGACCCTCGCGGCCGACCTGGCGAACAGAACCGCCCTCCTGGAGGACCAGGCGGACCAGCAATGGGCCAATGTGGTCCAGACGATCGGCAATCCCGGCGCTCTGGTCACCGGCGCTGGCGTCTCTGGTGGGATGTATATCTGGGCGGATCCTTGCGAACATACCGGGCCGCTGCTGACCCTGGACGTGTTTTGCGTCGCCCCGGGTACGCTGCAGCTGGCCAAATGGTCGATCGAGAGCGACGGCAAGCTGCACCGCAACCTGCTGATCGACCTGCCGGTGACAACGGCGGGCGAGGCGAACTTCACCCCGGCCCACTTCGGCAATATCGTCGTGGCGCAAGGCGAGTATCTGGGGATCCACGCCGAAGGAATCATGGCGGCCACCAGCGCCACCGCTGACGGCGCTGGCTGGTGGGACGTCAACGCCTTCGCGACCCCGCGCGATGTGCCGGCGGCCAACGTCGGGAACCGCCTGCAGGCGCGGTTCCGGATCCAGCAGCAGTATTTCGCCCCGACCGCGGCCGCGATCCTGGACCTGCAGGGACGGGTCGCCGAGATCGAGGCCGACATGGAAAGCGTGGTCGGCACGCCGCTGTTCGCCGGCGCGGTCCTGGGCAGCCCGGAATCCCTGGATCCGACCGTCCTGGATCGCAAAGCCCCGCTGGTCGGCGGCAAGATCGAAATGATTGTGCCTCGATCGAAGGGCAAGCGCTGCATCGCCCATCTGGCGACCAAGGCCGACGTCTATAACGGCGGGGCTGGGATTACGGGACTGGCCGACGTAGCGGACGCCCAGTCGCCCTACGGATCGACCGCGCTGCAACTGACCACGACCGGATCTGGCCCGCTGCAGTACATTCCTTGCGCCGCCGCGACGAGCTATCCGATCAACGCGAACGGCATGATCCTGCAGTTCATGTTCCGGTCGGTCAGCAATGTCGCCGCCAACATGGACCGGTTCTCAATCCAGCTGTTCTCTGGCGGATCGCCCAGCTTGGCCGCGCCCGGTGTCGGCACTGTTCCGAGCAACTATCACGAGCTGCCGGTCGGAGATGCGACTTCCTGGTTCAAGGGGCTGCTGACCTCGTCCAACGGTCTGGGGCGCTGGCAGCCTGGGGCTGTTGCTCTTTCGGCGTTCTCGGCCGTCAGCGGCGGCGCCAACCTTTCCGGGCTCACCTGGGGTCGCTACGTCGTCCGCGCCACGAATGGCGCGACGATGAGCCTGCGGTTCGGCTCGCTCAACCTCGTCAAGAACCCGCTGACCAAGGGCGTGGCGATCATCGATTTCGACGATGGCTATCTGACCCAGTACACGGTTTCGGCGCCGGAGCTGGTCAAGCGCGGCTTCCGCGGCATGTTCCATCCCAGCCCGATCGCCCTGAGCATCGGCGTCAGCTCCAGCACGTATATGACGCACCAGCACCTGATCCAGGCGCACGACGTGCTTGAGTTCCAGATCGCGTCCCAGGCCTGGGACACCGAAACGGCGGCCATCGTTGACGCCATGAGCCACAATGAGCGGATCGGCTGGTTCGGAAAGCTGCGCAATTGGCAAAAGAGCCTGGGCCTCGGCTACGGCACGGGCCACGGATCCTGGTTCAGCGGCGTGGGCCCAGCGGACCTGGCGGTCTTCGAGTCCTTCCGGACCCATTTCCGATCCGTGCGCGCCTTCCTGGGCGGCAACTCGGACGTCTCCAAGCCGCCCTTCGTCTATGGCGAAACGCTGCCCTGGAGTGATCCGTACATGATCCGGGCCCTCAACGGCGCCAGCTACACCGGTACGAACAACGGCGATCGTTTGATCCAGCATGCTCAGCAGGCGATCGACCACAAGGGCGTGGCCTGGATCGCCTATCACCAGGAAACCGGCGTCGGCGGCAACGTCCAGGACGGTTATCGCCAGTACCTGGACTTCCTGCTGCTCAAGTCGGCCAACGGTGAAATCGACGTCCGCACCGAGGAAGACCTGGCGTTCCTGATGGCTGCCTAGGCGGCCGTCGATCCTGGCCCGGCCTCCGCCGCGGCCTCCCACCTGGAGACCAACCATGAAGCTTGCCCTCGTGCGAGCGGCGCTCGCATGCGCCCTCGCCTGTTCCGCCGTGCCGGCCGTCGCTCAGCAGATGAGCGTCGGGACCGGGAGGACGCCGTCGACCTACACGGCTGTCTCGCTGATCGACCCGGTCACGGGCAAGGCGACCACGCCCGCGCCGGCCTATGGGGCCAGCGGCGTCCCTCCCGTGACGGCGAGTCTCACGGCGCCGGGCAACACTTCGGCGCTGCCGGCAGTCGCTGGTCGCCCGATCAACGTCAGCATCACGGGCAACGCCAGCGGTGTGTCTGCGCGTTTGACGCGATCGTTCGACAGCGGCGCGACCTGGTTGCCGCTGACCGTCGCCGGCCAACCGTACGCGGTGTGGACCGGCAACATCTCCGAACAGGCCTGGGTCGAGACCGAAGCCGACGTGCAGTTCCGCGTCGAGGTCGCCGCGCTCACGGCCGGCACCGCGACCATCCGTATCTCGCAATAGGGGGCTTCCATGAAGACCATGCTTCGGCGCTTCGGCGTCCTCATCGCGGCGCTGGCCGCGCTGCCGCAGCTCAGCCATGCGCAGGGCGTCGACGTCGTCGCCCGTGGCCTCGGGGTCAGGGCGATCGCGCTGCAAACCGGCGCCCAAGCCAAGGCGCGGAAAATCGTCCGCGCGGCCCGCACTTCGAACCTCGGTCCGATCACTGCGGTGATGGCTTCCCCAGCGACGTTCTCGGCAGGCACGGCGGGGGCCAACTCGACGATCGTCACGGGCAACGGGCCGGCGTTTGGCTCGGGGCAGTACAATGCCGGCGACCGCACGGTGATCGGGGCCATCGGCCAGATCATCTTGGATCCGATCACGCCGTCTCAGTACAAGGGTCAGAACGTCCTTGAGAACCTCGGGACCGGCGCTCGCCGCGGTTCGCCCGGCCAGGCCCTGTACTTCCGGACGAACGCCCCCAGCTTCGACATCGTCATGATCCCCGGAACGATTGTCTCGGGAGGGAACAGGGTCGTCGTCTATGCGACCGACTACGCCACCGGCATCCGCGCCCGGGCGACGGCCATCGACAGCGACATCACGTCGACCTCGTCCGCCTACTACAAGTGGGATTTCGGTTCGGCCGGCGACCGCCTCGTCGAGCTGTACTCGGAATCGGACTTCCGGTTCCGCGGGATCAACGTCGGTTCGAGCTATTCGGTCTGGCGGCCAGAATTCCCGAACGAGCCCCGTTCGTTCGTCCTCTGGGACAGCTACGGCGGCCCGACCGGCGCCACCGGTACGAACCGCGTGAAGCTTTCCATTCCCGACTTTATCGGGGAGGCCATGGGAACGCGGTTCGTGGTCTCCAGCTCTCGGGGCGGGACGGGCTTTATCGCCTTCACGGGTACGGATGGCACGTTCGGCCAGCGGATCGCGGCCGGTGAAGCCGACGCCTCTCGCATCGGGACGATGGACATCTGCGGCATGCCGGCATCGGTCAACGACAACGCCGCCTATACCGACGCGGCCGTGGCGGCGGCGGCCCAGGCCGCCTACAGCGCACTTGCCAGCTCGACCGCCTGCGCGTCGGCGATCATCTGGGGGATGGGGCCGTCCGCCTCGACGAACTACACCGCCCCGCAGTCCAGGCACGATGCTCTCAAGGCAGCCTTCCTGGCGGTCGCCAATGGCGATCCTCGCTTCATCTGGCTCGACAACTCTCCGGCCGGTGAGAACTGGTGGCGCAGCCCGCCGGCCGGGACCAACCTGTCGATCTATATGAACGCGGACAACACCCACTACAACGATGCCGGCAAGGCTTGGCTGGGCCGACGGATCGGCGGGAGCTTGGTTGAGAAGCTTACGGTTCTCGCGGCTGAATAGCGCTTGATGCTGGTCTCTGGCGCTCACGCGTTGCCAGAGACCCGGAGGTCAACTGCCAATCACGTGCAATCCGGTAAGCACGCTGGCGGCGTCTGGCCATAAGCTGAACCAAGTGTCGCCGACGAAATGCAGCCATGCGACTGCCGATAGAAGCGCTACCGGACAGAAGTCCAGAAGAACTCTTATTCTTGGCATGGCGTCGACGAAAAACAGTTCCAACTTCACCTGCTTCATTTGTTCGGCCAAATGCCTCAACCGTGAAGTAAGGCCATCGAGTTGGGCGCTGGACTCAGTCAGCTTGTCCACGAGAGGACGATTTAGAAATAGCGGTTCGGTATCCCCTCTTACTGTCGCCTGATACTGCGCTCGGCGAACAAGATCTCGGGCCACATCGACTATCAATGGTCCGTACCGGCCTACTTCCTCTATATTCGGCAGCCGCTCTACGTTCAGCCGTCTAATGAGATCATCAGTCTCGTGATTGAACAGCATGTCGAGCGAAAACGCGCCCTCGGCAAGCCGCTCCGCGTCAGCGATGACGCTTTCGCCGAAAGCGTTTTGCACCAGCTTCCACTCGTAAGTGGGCGATGATCCGGCACCTTCGACAGCCTTGCCAAGCAAAGCAACTTGCTCGGTGGCCAATGTTTCTAGATCCGATATTTCGTCTAACTGCTGGGAAATTCTAGCGGCAAGCGTACCCGCATTTGCCTTAGTTCGTCTTGCATACGCCCACCCATCCATGAACCACACTAATGTGAAGTGTGATGTATAAAGCACTGACGTTACAAACAGGCCAAATCTTAGAAAGTTACCATTGAATCCATTCACTGGTATTCCAAGAAGAGAGAATTCGGATTTTATAGAAACTGCCGGCAATGAGAAAATCAGCAGGAGCGCGGCCGTTACGAGGGCTGCTTTCTTCAGCCCCGAATACGTCGGCGTGAAGTCGTTATCATCCACCTGTGCTGCGTCAGCCATTAGTACCCCCTCGCGCCGATGCGGCGCAGCTATCCCGATAGGCGATCCGCGCGCCCATCGGCAACTCCCGATTTATCCAGATCACCACAGCGACCAGGTCCTCGCGGCCAGGAGGGTAGGAGCGTGCAGTGGAACTTCCCACGGCGATCGAGAAGTACTGGACCCAGGCCGCCGGCGTCGCGGCCGCGATCGGGGCGCTGGTCAAGATGTGGATCGACGCCCGGGCCAAAAAGCGCACGGACGCCGTCGCCGCGGCTGCCGCCCGCCAGGTCGCCAAGCTCGACCTGGCCAGACTGGCGCGCGAAGCGGCCGCCGAGATCATCCAGACCCTTCGCGAGGAAGTCGACCACTGGACGGCCGAGGTCGACAAGCTGCGGCTCGAGTTGGCCGAGGCGCGCCGGGAGCACGCCCGGATGATCGCCAGCAAGGAGGCTGAGATCTCGCTGCGCGACGCCCGCATCCGCGAACTCGAGGCCAAGGTCGGCGCCTACCGCCGGATCCTGCTCGAGCACGGCTGGCGCGATCCTGAACCCCTCACCTTCGACGCCCTCGAGGTGACCGCCGACGGCCACTTGAAACCCATGGGAGACCCAGGATGAAACGCGACTACGAAACCCTCGACGCCGTCGTCGTCGTCGGGTCGATGCTGATGGTCACCGGCATGATCATCGGCTTCTTCCTTGTGAAGGATCTGAAGGACAGCATCCTTCCGGTGCTCTCGAGCCTTGCGACCGCGATCCTCGGCGTGCCCGTCGCCTACGGCGCATTCCGCTGGGGCAACAATGTGGGCGCCAAGCACGCGGCCGAGACGGCGGCCGAGACCAGCCGCACCGCCACCGGCGCGCTGGCCCAGCTGGCCGGCGCAAGCTCGCCCCTGCCGGCGTCGCCGCCCGCGGATCCGTCCGTCGTCCGCGACTGATGCGAGCGCCGCTCGCACCCCTGCCCTAAATCACCGAGGAGAGAACCATGTCCTGGAAATGGGACCAGAGCGCCGGCGAGCTGTCGCGCGCCGGCCGGGTCGTGTCGCGAGGCTATTCCGGCTTCGGGCGTGGCAAGAACAATCCCGCGCTGCAAGCGGCCGTCGGCCTGGGTCCGATCCCGGCCGGGCGCTGGCGGATCACCGAGCGATACGACAGCGCCAACGTCGGACCCTACGCCCTGAAGCTGGAGCCGATCGGCCACGCCGCCCTGGGGCGCTCGGCGTTCCGGATCCACGGCGACAGCGTCGCCAACCCGGGCACGGCCTCGCATGGCTGCATCATCCTGCCCCGGGTCGTGCGCGAGCAGATCTGGAAGAGCGGCGACCGCGAGCTCGAGGTCGTGACGTGAGCGCGCTCTCCCCCGTTCTTCGTCAGGCCGGGTCGGGCGTCGCCTTCTGGTGTCCAGGTTGCGCGTGTTCACACCGTCTTCGGGTCGGCACGGGCAACCGGCCGCGCTGGAGCTACAACGGCAACGCCGATCGCCCGACTTTCACGCCATCTGTTCTCGTCACCTACAACGGCGACGACGCCGGCGTTGATGGGGCGCCGCCAGCGATCTGTCACTCCTACGTCACCGATGGCCGGATCCAATTCCTCAACGACTGCACCCACAGCCTGGCCGGCCAAACGGTTGACCTACCGCCCTTCCCCGGTGACGCATGAACGCCCTCCTGATCGTTGGCGTCGCCGGCGCGGCGCTAGTCGCCGCCCTGGGCGTCCAGACCTGGCGCGTCGACCAGCTGAAGGCCGACGAGGTCACCTGGAGGCTGGCCGCCAAGGACTACGAGCACGCGATCGGCGACCTGAACCTGGCGATCCGGATCCGCGACGGCCGCGTCGTCGATCGAGCGCGTAGCGAGGCCGACGACGCCGGCGCCGCCAATTCGACCTGCGCGGCCGACATCTCATCCTCTTTCCAGAAGGGCGTGGCCGTGGGCCGCGCGATCCGCCATGCGAACGACACGCCTGCCCCTGCTGCTGGCCAGCGCCCTGCTCCTGACGGCGTGCGAGACTACCGGGAGGCCTGGGCCCGGGACGCCTATTCCCCCGGCTCCTGACCCGCCGCCGGCGGCCGTCTGCGCGCCGCTGGTGGCCGAGCCTCTGCCGCCCGCCGGCGTCGACCAGGCCGCGCTCTACGCGGCGATCGTCGCGGTGCTCGGCGAGAAGCTGGGATCGGCCTGGCTGGAGTGGCATGAAACGGCCTGGCCGCGCTGGGCTCGGCAGGGGTGGCGACGCCTCGAGGTCCCGCACCGGGACTGTCCGCCCGCTCCAGGATAGACGCGAACCGAGCTCGCCTCGAACTGAAAGCCCGTCGGCCGAGAGGTCGGCGGGCTTTTCGCGTTCTGGCCTTCTGCGCTAGGCTGCCCACGCAGCAGCGAGAGAGCGCGATGCCTGATCAGCAGAGCACTGGCCGCAAGGCGGCCGTCGAGGCGAAGGCCTGGTTCCGAAAATTGAGCACCATCCCGGTCAGCAATGAAGACCTCTGGGCGTGGGCCAAATGGAACCGAGAGCCGGCAAACCGTGTCGCATACAATCGGGTCGAGGCGCGCAGCCGCAAGGCTCCCGCTGTTTGCCTTTTCACCGAGGCCGAGATCCTCGCGGCGCTGAAGCGCCGCCCCGATCTGGCGCGTGCCTACCGAGCCGCGTTCAAGAGGCAAGAGCGGCCATCGAACTTGGCCGACATCGCCCGTGAACTGGCGATCCGCGTCGGGCTCCCGTAGGGGCGTGGTCTAGCTGAACAGGTCCGCCGGCTCCGGAGGAAAGTCCCGCTCCACGTTGAGCGTGCCGGCGGCGGCCGGCGCGAGCATTTCCTCCTGAGGCCGGGCCAGGTCCAGCCAATCGCGCCCTTGCTCGGCCGACAGAAGCACGATCTGGCGATCGTGGTAGGGCGCGATGTCCGGCCCCGGCGCCGTGGTCAGCATGGTCCAGCAGCCGCTCTTGACGATGCCGGCGATCCAAAAGAGCGGATTGTCGACCATCGTGAACTTCCAGCGCGTCTTGCGCTTCTGGCCCGGCTGGGGCGCGGTGAACTCATAGAAGGCGTCCGCCGGGATCAGGACGCGGTCGCTCTTGGAGAAGTCTCGGCTCTCCGAGACGTAGTTGAACACCGGCTTCCCTGTGGGGGCTCTCCACGCCCATTGCATCATCGAGACCACGGCCTGGCCGGCGACGTAGCGCACGATCGGCGCCCTCTCGGTCATCTTGATCTCGGGGCGCGGCTCGAAGTTCGAGGCCTGGCCGTCCCAAACGACCGGAAGTTTCAGAACCTTGTTCCAGGTCGCGAACAGGTCGCCAGTCTTGAGGCTGTAGAGGTTGCACATCAGGGGCCGTCCCAGAGCTTCAGATGCCACCAGCCCATTGGGGCGTGTTCAGGATCTCCCAGGGCGTCGAAGGACAGCTCGGCATGGTAGGCGGCCTCAGCCCTGGCCCTGACAGCTTCAGGCGGCGCGCCCTCGCCATGGTCTTCCGCATCGGGCGCGCGGTTCGGCTTCGGGGTTGTCGTCTCACTCATGCGGCGACCCTAGCGGCGTGCCGCCCAGTCGTCGACCAGGCCCTTGAGCGCCTCCTCGGCGACAGCCGTCGGCTTCTTGCGCCCCTTGGGAACCCGGGCCGAGCCGAAGGCGCTGGAGACACAGACATCCTTGCCCTCGACGGCCCAGGTCCCGCGCCATTTCTGGCCCCGGGCGGTAACGGTGAACGTGTATCCGTGCGGTGTAAGCATGGTCGGGCAACGTGACGCGGCGCGAGAGCGATCCGACTCAGCTATGCCGCCGCCATGACCTTTCCTGAGATCGATCAGATTATAGACGCCATGGTCGCCGAGGCGGCTGAGACCGGCGACGAGAACCAACTCCCGGGCGCGATCTTCCTGCACCCCGACCACTATGTCGGCAACATCCTGAAGACCGAGATGACGACGATCGGCCGCGGCATCCGCTATCGCGGCGTGCGTATCCTGGTCTCGCGGGAGTTCGAGAGCAGGGTTGTCGGACGATCCGATCTCACGCGCGACGTCGGCGAATTCGAGGCGGTCACGCCCGCGCCCTAGCGGTAGGAGCCGCTGATCCGCACCTTGGGCGGCCCTTTCGCGCCGCAGGCCGAGCATCTGACCGCCATGCGAAGTTCGCTGGGGCGCTTCCACGCCCCAGCCTTCGCGACGATCACGGCCCGCGGCCAGGTCACGCTGTAGCCGCAGGCGCACCAGATCTGCAGCGACGCCAGCCGACCGGTGCGAGGATCCATGTCGGCCATCGATCACCGCTCGGCCGAGGAGGCGACGCCTGCGTCGGCCGGCAGGATCCCGGCGTCCAGCAGGGTCTCGACCAGCCAGGCCTGGCGCCGACCGGCGTCCGCGCGATCGAACCCGTCCTGATAGCCGCCCTTCATCAATCGCATGATCGGCATCGGTCCCCCGCACCCCCGGACGGGACAGACGACGGCGCGCTGTACGCGGGCGAGGGGCCAGGCGAGCCGTAGCCGGAGCTTTGTGCTCAGCATCTCGCGCCGCCCCCAGCTGCGCGCCATGCCGCAATACTGACAGCTGATCCGGATGTCGTGACCGAGCTCGAGACAGTCGACCAGCCGCATCGCCGCGACGTCGGGCGGCAACTGGGCCGCCTTCTGGCGGTCGCTGGCGCTAGGCTCGGGCATCGCCCGGCGCCTCCACCTGCCGCATCGCTCGCCAATAATTCCAGGGGTGGCCCTCGACCAGTTCCATCTCGAACCAGGCCGAATCGCCCTCGAAGGCTGGGACCTGGTCCAGAGCGACGAAGCCGTTCGCTGACCTGCGGCTTCCGCCGGTGCTCTGGGGAAAGGTGAAGTGCAGGGTTTGGTCCTGAAACTTGACCCGTGTCAGCTTCTTCACGCCGCGCTGATAGACGCGGGGCGGCTTAGGCGCGCGCTGGATCGCGCGCTGAGGGGCACGTGGGGGTGACATTAGCGGCTCTCGATGTTCCGCTAATGTTCTCATCTTGACGAACAGAAGAGTCAACGCCCGATGCGAGCGCCGCTCGCAAACGGTCGCTTTCGCCGCATGCATTCCGGGAACCATTCTGGGATCCAACGCGTCGCGCGAGGCGAATTAGGATCGCGCCCGGAAGGCTTAAGGCGTTGATTATCTAAGAGAAAAAGGAATGGTGGACGCGACAGGGATTGAACCTGTGACCCCTACGATGTCAACGTAGTGCTCTCCCGCTGAGCTACGCGTCCGCCAAAGCGGCCTGGAAGCGCTTCGAAAAGCGTCCCGGGCGGGAAGGTGTGGGGGTATAGCGGCGGCTTGGCCGTCGCGCAACCCGCCTTTCGGCGGGTCCCCAAAAAATTAGGCGGCCATCATCTTCTCGACCTCGGAGACGAGGTCGCGCAGGTGCACGGGCTTGGACAGCACCTTGGCCCCGGCCGGGGCGCGATCCTGCGCAGACAGGGCGACGGCGGCGAAGCCGGTGATGAACATAATGCGCAGGGACGGGTCGCGAGCGGCGGCCTGGCGGGCCACCTCGATGCCGTCCATGCCAGGCATGACGATGTCGGTCAGCAGCAGGTCCCAGGGCGTGTCCAGGTGCTGGACGGCCTCTTCGCCGTCGGCGCAGGCCGTGACCTCGAAGCCGGCGCGCTCGAGGGCCCGGGCGAGGAACCCGCGGAGGGAGTCGTCGTCTTCGGCGAGGAGGATGCGGGCCATGCGGTCAGTTTCCAGGCGACAGGCGGGATTTGAAAGTGAGAATCTAGTGAAGGACGGTAAATCGGGAATGAACCGGGCTCTCGCTGTCCACAGCTAAAGCCAGGCCCACGCCCCGCTTCCTTATACCGCGGCCCCTCAGCGTTTGACCCGGAACCGCCAGGCCGCGACAATAAGCCCATGACCGCATGGGAGCCGATCGCTTCGGAGACGCCGGAGACGGCGGAGCAAGGCTTCTCGCCGGCGTTCGAGGTGATGCGCGCCCGCGCGGAGGGCGAGCCGCCGCCCACGCCGCTGGTGTTCGCCTCGCCGCACTCGGGACGCCTCTATCCGCCCGACATGATGGCCGCCGCCCGGCTGGCCGCCCAGGACCTGCGCGGCTCGGAAGACGCCTTCGTCGACGACCTGATCGGGGGCGCCCCCGCGCTTGGGGTCTGCGTGATCCGCGCCCGCCTGGCCCGGGCCTATATCGACCTCAACCGTGACGCCTGGGAGCTGGATCCCACGATGTTCGAGGACGCCCTGCCCGACTTCGCCCAGGCCCGCACGGCGCGGGTGGCGGCGGGGCTGGGGGCCATCGCCCGGGTGGCCGGCGAGGGTCGTCCGATCTATGCCCGCAAGCTGACCTTCGCCGAGGCCAAGGCCCGCATCGAGACCGCCCACCGCCCCTATCACGACGCGCTGGACCGCCTGCTGGCCCAGGCGCGCGGCGCCCATGGCCTGGCGATCCTGGTCGACTGGCACTCGATGCCGGCTGCGGCGGCGCGGGGTCACCGGGCCCGCGGCGGCGGGCCGTGCGACATCGTGCTGGGCGATCGCTTCGGCGCGGCCTGCGGTCCCGGACTGACCGCGCTGATGGAAAAGACCCTGGAGGGCCTGGGCTATCGCGTGGCCCGCAACGCGCCCTACGCCGGCGGCTACACCACCGAGCACTACGGCCGCCCGTCGCGGCGGACCCACGCCATCCAGGTCGAGATCAATCGCGCGCTCTATATGAATGAGACGACCCGCGAGCCGGCGGAGGGCCTGGCGCGGCTGAAGACGGATATCGAGTCGGTGACCGCGCGCCTGGTCCAGACCGACTGGACCGAGCTGCTCTGAACCCTCACGTTTCGCGTTTTTCGGGAAAATGCGCCGAGCGCGGCCATTCGCCTTGGGTTCGCCCAGGTTACGGGCAAAAAAAAGCCCGGCTCGAAAGCCGGGCAGTTCATTAGGGAGGAAACGCCCAGGAAGGGCAGAGGCGGCAGCGCCGCCTCACAGGTTGCTTATAGGGTGCACTGCGAAATGCATCAAGCAAAATCGACAGACATCGCTGTCTTTTTTTCGCGCTCACCGACTGAAACCCTTTGTAACACAAGGGCCAGAGAACGCCGCTCTCCAAGCTTGGCTGATTTCCGGATCTATGCTGCACTGCACAATTAGTTGCCAAAGAAACGACAACCGTCCGCAACTTTCGCAAACCCAATAAATTTAAGGGGTTTTGCGCTGACACCGGTTTCCAGTCCGATCTGTCGCGCAGGGGTGGGGTGGATAATCGTCGCGCAGTCGCGTAAAAGCCGCGCGCCTGACGCGCGCAGCGTCAAACCCCATCTGTTCCTCCCGAAAGTTCGCCTTCTCCATGTCCATGCGAAACATCGCCATCATCGCGCACGTCGATCATGGCAAGACCACCCTCGTCGATCAGCTGCTGGCCCAGTCGGGCGTGTTCCGCGCCAACGAGGCGACCACCGAGCGCGCCATGGACTCCAACGACCAGGAGCGCGAGCGCGGGATCACCATCCTGGCCAAGTGCACCAGCGTCCTGTGGAACGGTGAAGCGGGCGAGACCCGCATCAACATCATCGACACCCCTGGCCACGCCGACTTCGGCGGCGAGGTCGAGCGGATCCTGGGCATGGTGGACGGCTGCGTCCTGCTGGTCGACGCCGAAGAAGGCGTCATGCCGCAGACCAAGTTCGTGCTGACCAAGGCGCTGAAGATGGGCCTGCGCCCGATCCTCTGCATCAATAAGGTCGACCGCGCCCACGCCGATCCGGACAAGGTCCACAACGCCGCCTTCGACCTGTTCGCCGCCATCGGCGCCACGGACGAGCAGCTGGACTTCCCGCACATCTACGCCTCGGGCCGCGCCGGCTGGGCGACGCTGGACATGAATGTGCCCAACGACAACCTGGCCCCGCTGTTCGACCTGATCGTCCGCCACGTGCCGGAACCCAAGCAGATCGCCAAGAAGGACGAGCCGTTCCAGATCCTGAACGTGCTGATCGAATCCGACCCGTTCCTGGGCCGCCTGCTGACCGGCCGGATCGAGAGCGGCAAGGCCGTCCCCGGCATGGCCATCCACGCCCTGGACCGCGACGGCAAGGAAATCGAGCGCGGCCGCATCACCAAGGTGCTGGCCTTCCGCGGTCTGAAGCGTTCGCCGGTCGACGAAGGCGCCGAGGCCGGTGACATCGTCGCCATCGCCGGCATGTCCAAGGCCACCGTGGCCGACACCCTGTGCGCGCTGGAAGTCACCGAAGCCCTGCCGGCCCAACCGATCGATCCGCCGACCATCTCGATGACCGTCTCGGTCAACGACAGCCCGCTGGCCGGCCGCGAAGGCGACAAGGTCCAGAGCCGCGTGATCCGCGACCGCCTGCTGAAGGAAGCCGAATCGAACGTGGCCATCAAGGTCACCGAGACCAGCGAAGGCGACGCCTATGAGGTGTCGGGCCGCGGCGAACTGCAGCTGGGCGTGCTGATCGAGAACATGCGCCGCGAAGGCTTCGAAGTGTCGATCAGCCGTCCGCGCGTGGTGTTCCAGACCGACCCGGAAACCGGCAAGCGCCTGGAGCCGATGGAAGACGTCATGATCGACGTCGACGACGAATATTCGGGCATCGTCATCGAGAAGCTGTCGCTGCGCAAAGCCGAGCTGAAGGACATGGGCCCGTCGGGCGCGGGCAAGACCCGCATCCAGCTGGTCGCCCCCTCGCGCTCGCTGATCGGCTATCAGGGCGAGTTTCTGACCGACACCCGCGGCTCGGGCGTGCTGAACCGCGTGTTCAGCCACTACGAGCCCTACAAGGGCCCGATCGACCAGCAGCGCAAGGGCGTGCTGATCAGCAACTCGGACGGTGAAACCGCGGCCTACGCGCTGTGGAACCTGGAAGAGCGCGGCACCATGTTCGTCGGCGCCGGCGAGAAGACCTATCTGGGCATGATCATCGGCGAGAACGCCCGCCAGGACGACCTCGACGTCAATCCGATGAAGGCCAAGCAGCTGACCAACGTTCGCGCTTCGGGCAAGGACGAGTCGATCCGCCTGACCCCGCCGCGCCGCATGACCCTCGAACAGGCCATCGCCTATATCGAGGAAGACGAGCTGGTCGAGGTCACCCCGAAGAACATCCGCCTGCGCAAGCAGATCCTGAACCCGTCGTTCCGCAAGCGTCGCGTCAAGGAAGAATAGCCGGCGCCCGGAGCGTCCGGGACGAACGATCGAAGGCCCGCCATCTCCTTGGGATGGCGGGCTTTTTCGTGCTCACGGCGCCTACGGTTAACCGGCGTTTCAGGAAGCGTCGTTAGGTTGCCCGAGCGGGATGCGGGGCGTCCTGGGATTGCAGGATCGCGCCGTGCGCCAGACTTCCGCTCTTTCGGGAACCTTCGCGCGCGTCGCCGCCCTGGTGTCGCGCCACCTGCCCGCCGTGCCCGAGGCCATGGCCGGCCGCGTCCGTTTCGAACAACTGGCCAGCATCCAGCGCCTGACGCCGGTGATGATGGTCGCCAATATCGTCAACGCCCAACTGGTGTTCCTGGCCGGCCTGGGCGGTCCGCACCGGCTCACCCTGCTGGTCTGGGCCGGCGTGGTCACCGCCTACGCCGTTCTGGGCCTCTACGGCTGGCTGTCCGCCCGCCGCCGCAAGAGCGCCAAGAACACCGTCTCGGCCCGCGGCGCGCGTCGCGTGGCGATGCAGACCGGCCTGCTGGGCGCCCTGTGGGGCGTGCTGCCCTACGTGGCCCTGCGCGACGCCGGCACCCAGATGAGCATGCTGATCGTCGCCCTGACGGCGGGCATGATCGGCACCGGCAGCTTCGCCCTGCTGACCCTGCCGATGGCCGCCCTGGCCTACACCACGCCGCTGGTCGTCGGTTCGCTGCTAGTGCTGCTGACCAGCCATGACCCCATCCTGCTGGCCTTGGCCGGGCTTCTGATCTTTTGCTACCTGGTCGTGGGCCTGTCCTGCCTGTCGCACGCCAAGGTGTTCGTCGACCGCCTGGTGGCCGGCGACGAGTTGGAACGCCAGAAGCAGGTCGTCAGCCTGCTGCTCAGCGACTTCGAGGAAGGCTCCAGCGACTGGCTGTGGGAAGTCGACGCGGCCGGCGCCCTGACCTATGTCTCCGAACGCATGGCCGAGGCGGCGGGGGTTTCCCGTGACGACCTGCTCGGCCGGGTGGTCGGCGGGCTGGACGCCAGGATGGCCGAGGCGCCCGAAGGCCTGGCCGCCACCCTCGCGGGCCTGCTGGCCGACCAGAAGGCCTTCCGCGACGTGGTGGTGTCGGTCACGGTCGCCGGCGAGGTCCACTGGTGGGCGCTGACGGCAAAGCCGATCCACGACCTGGACGGGGTGTTCGCCGGCTTCCGCGGCGTCGGCGCCGACGTCACCCAGGCCCGCAAGGACCAGGAACGCATCACCCGCCTGGCCCACTACGACGTACTGACCGGCCTGCCCAACCGCCTGTCGTTCTTGCAGGCCCTGAGCGGCGCCTGGGACGCCAAGGGACGAACGGCCGGCTGCGCGGTCCTGTGCCTGGACCTGGACCACTTCAAGGGCGTCAACGACAGCCTGGGCCACCCGATCGGCGACGCCCTGCTGGTCGAGGCGGCCGGCCGCCTGCGCGCCTGCGTGGGTGAGGCCGGAATCGTCACCCGCCTGGGCGGCGACGAGTTCGCGGTGGTCGTCCAAGGCGATCTTGAGCCGTCAGCACTGGGAGCCCTGGCCCAGGCCATCGTCGACGCCCTGGCCCTGCCCTACGCCTTGAACGACCACCACGTGTCGATCGGCGCCAGCGTCGGCATCGCCGTCGCCCCCGCCGACGCCGACGACGCCGACACCCTGCTGAAGAACGCCGACCTGGCCCTCTACCGCGCCAAGGGCGACGGGCGCGGGGCCTACCGTTTCTTCGAGGCGACCATGGATGTTTGGGCCCAGGAACGCCGGGCGCTGGAGATCGACCTGCGCTCGGCCCTGCGCAATGACGAGCTGAAGCTGTTCTTCCAGCCGCTGATCGGCGCCAAGGGTCACGAGATCACCGGCTTCGAGGCCCTGCTGCGCTGGCAGCATCCACGCCGCGGCCTGGTCGGGCCCGACGACTTCATCGAATGCGCCGAACAGTGGGGCCTGATCTGCAAGATCGGCGAGTGGGTGCTGCACGAGGCCTGCCGCCAGGCCGCCGCCTGGCCCGCGCCGCTGAAGGTGGCGGTGAACCTGTCGCCCAACCAGTTCGCCGCCGGCGACCTGGTCGACCAGGTGCGGACGGCCCTGCGCGTATCGGGTCTGGAGCCCTCTCGGCTGGAGCTGGAGATCACCGAGGGCCTGCTGCTGCGCGACACGGCCGGCACGCTGGACCAACTTCGGGCGCTCAAGGACCTGGGCGTGCGCATCGCCATGGACGACTTCGGCACCGGCTATTCCAGCCTGGCCTATCTGTGGCGGTTCCCGTTCGACAAGATCAAGATCGACCGCACCTTCGTGGCCGAGATGTCGGGTAATCCCGCCATCGCCGACATCCTGCGCACCATCACCCTGCTGGGCCGCACCCTGAACCTGGAGGTCACGGCCGAGGGGGTGGAGACGGCCGAGCAGGCCTCGATCCTGGAGGACATGCGCTGCGACCACTTCCAGGGCTATCTGTTCGGCCGGCCCATGCCGATCGCCGACATTCCCGGCTACCTGCTGGAGAACATGGCGCAGCAGCTGCGGCGCGGGCCGACGGGGGACGACGTCGCCCAGGCGGCGGTAAGCTGAGCTCCTTCCCTCCTCCGGAGCGAGGTCGGATGAAAGGTCGGAGAATGACAAAGCCGCGACCGGCCTTCCGGCCGATCACGGCTTTTGCTCCTGAGAGACCTTTCACTCCGGCGGCTGCGCCGCCACCTTTTCCCGCAAGGGGAGAAGGCTAAGAGATCAAACCCGGTTGCGGCCCTTGAACAGGCCGAGCAGGAACAGCAGCACGATCGCGCCGATCGTCGAGATGATCAGGCTGCCGATCCAGCCCATGAAGTGGATGCCCAGCATGCTGGCCAGGAACGCGCCGATCAGCGCGCCGACCAGGCCGACGATCAGGTTGGTGATCAGGCCGTGGTTGCGGCCCATGATCTTTTCGGCGATCCAGCCGGCGAAGATGCCGATGATGATCGCACCGATGAAGCCCACACCGTTCATGTCGTTGTTTCCTGACAGCCAAGGTTGTTAGGGAAAATGCCCGAGAACGCGGTTGGTTGCTAGCGCGCGGTGTCGACCCGGGCCACCACGCTCATCCCCGGACGCAGGCGGGCGACGGCGTCCTGGCCGGGATCCAGGGCGATGCGGGTCGGCAGGCGCTGGACCACCTTGGTGAAATTGCCCGTGGCGTTGTCGGGCTTGATCACCGCGAACTCCGAGCCGGTGGCCGGGCCCAGCCGCTCGACATGGCCGCGCAGCTTCAGCCCGTCCAGCCCGTCGACCTGGACCACCGCCGGCTGGCCGACGCGGATGCGGGCCGTCTGGGTTTCCTTGAAATTGGCGGTCACCCAGGTCTGGCGCGGCACGATGCCCATCAGCTGGGTCCCCACGGCGACGTACTGGCCCAGCTTGACCCCGACCTCGCCCACCGCCCCGTCCTCGGGCGCGCGGATGGTGGTGTTGGCCAGGTCGATGCGGGCCAGCTCGACGGCGGCGCGGGCGTTGGCGAGCGTCGCCTCCAGCCCCTCGCGGTTGACCTTGGTCGTGGCCAGGGCCTGGCGGGCGATGTCGATGTTGGCCTGGGCCTGGGCGACGCTGGCCGTGGCCTGGCGCTGGGCCACCCGCAGCACGTCGCGCTGGCTGGGGGCCAGCCAGCCCTGGGCCAGCAGCGGCTCGGCCCGACGGATGTCGACCTCGGCCTTGGCCAGGGCGGCCTGGCTGCTGCTGGCCTGGGCCTCGGCGAGGCGGATCTGGGCGGCGTTGCTGGTCTGAGCCTGGAGGTTGGCGTCGAGCGCCGCCTGGGCCGACTGCACGCTGGCTTCGGCCTGGGCCAGCCTCTGGCGATAGATGCGGTCGTCGATCTGGACCAGCGCCTGACCGGCCTTCACGGGCTGGAAGTCCTTGACCGCCACGGCCGTCACATAGCCATCGACCTTGGGGGCCAGCAGGGTGACATAGCCGCGGACATAGGCGTTCTCGGTGCTCTGCACCGCGCCCGTGAACGGCGGCAGCTTCCAGGCGTACAGCACCAGCAGCACGCCGCCGATCCCGGCGACGATCACCGGAACGGCCGCCCGAGACCACAGGCGCTTGGGCGGAGGCGGAACGGGCTGCGGGGCTTGGGAATCGGACATCAGGCGGCCTCCACGGGCGTCAGGCGGGCCGCGCGCCGCTGGCGCAGGTCGCTCCGGACGCGCAGGAACAACAGGTAGGCGAAGACCATCAGCGCCATCACGGCCACCGTGGCGAACACGTCGTCATAGGCCAGCACCGTGGCCTCGCGCGTCGCCTGCTGGGCCAGCAGGGCCCCGCCCTCGCCGCTCCGCAAGCTCGGATCGGTCAGCACCCCGGCGTACGAACCGGACAGTTGCCTGACGCGCAGGGCCACCTGCGGATCGGTCAGGCTCAGCCGGCTGACGATGGCGTCGGAATGCACCCGCTCGCGGATGGTCATCAGCGTGCCGAGGAAGGCCGAGCCGCCCAGGGCCCCGATCACCTGTCCGGTCGAGAACAGCACGATGAAGCTGACGATGTACTCCTGGCCCATCCGGATGGCGCGTGGGAACCCGGCCAGCAGGGCGGCGGGCAGGAACAGGGCGCCGGCGAAGGCCATCATCCCCTGGCTCAGATACATCTGCTCGGGGCGGGTCAGGCTGGTCGACCGGCTGTCCAGCCAGGCGGCGACGGCGACCATCAGCAGGGCGATCAGGGCCGGGGTGCTGACGTGCTCGGGATTGATCGTGAAGGCGACGATGACCATGCCGGCCAGGGTGGCGAAGAACATCACCCACGACAGTCCGGCCATCTGGTCGTTGTTCATGCCCAGGGTCTGCAGCAGGCCGAACGCGCCCACCCCCTGCTCGGACAGCACGACGCGGAACAGCAGGATGATGACCAGCAGGCGCAGCAGATCGGCGCTGGTCAGCCAGCGCAGGTGGATCAGCGGCTTTTTGCGATGCAACTCGACCAGGGCCGAGGCGACCAGCAGCACGATGGCCGCCACCAGGCACCAGCCGATCCAGGCCGTGTCGAACCACCACGCATAGCGCCCCTGCCCCAGCACCACGCACAGCAGGGCGATCCCCGGCGCGAACAGGGCGAATGTCAGAAAGTCGCGCCACTCGAACATCTGCACGCGCGGGATCGGCGGCAGGCGCAGCAGGTTGACGGCCGAGAGACAGACGATGCTGAGCCCGATCTCGGCCAGGTACAGCCCGTGCCACTGGCCGGTGTCGAGCAGGTCGGACGACACCAGCCGCGACAGCGGCAGGGCCAGTTGGGCCCAGCCGATGCCCAGGGCGATGCCGACGATCCGCCGCTCCGGCGGCGCGGCCTCGACCATGTAGAGCAGGGTCAGGGTCGACAGAGCCGACGCCGCCATGCCGGCGGCGGCGCGCACGGCGATGGCCGAGCGCAGGTCGTTGCTCAGCAGGTGGGCCAGGCCGACCACGATGAACAGCCCCAGGCCGATGTCGGCGAACAGCCGCAGCCCGTACTGGAAACGGAACTTGACCGCCAGCAGGCCGATCGTGGCGTTGGCGGCGGTGTAGGCGATCGACAGCCAGGCCGACTCGTTGGTGTAGGCGCCGAGCGAGCCCTGGATCCAGGGCAGGTTGTTGTTGATCAGGTTGGCGCCCAGCCCCTGGGTCAGGCCCAGCAGCATCGACACCGCGCCGTAGGCCAGCCCGTGCGACCAGGTCCAGGGCGGCGAAGGCGGCGGAGCGGGGACGGCGCTGTCGGTCAAAGGGCGTTCGGCTCCATGATCCATTCCTTTCCGCCACGCAACTCGCCGAAAGGAGCGGACAGAACGGGCTTTGGCTCCAACGGTCCAGCTAGGGCTTTCGCTGCATCCGTTCCCCGAACCTAGGCCAAGCCCAGCGATAGGACTTGAAGAAATCCGCGATCGCGCAACCCATGCTAGGCAAGGCCTCGAGGAGCGCACACGCCATGGTTCATCCGGTCTATGCCGACCTGCCCACCACCATCTTCGAGGAGATGAGCGGTCTGGCGCGCCAGACCGGGGCGATCAACCTGGGCCAGGGCTTCCCCGACGACGCCGGACCGATGGCCTTGCGCCGCAAGGCCGGCGAGGCGCTGATCAGCGGCACGAACCAGTATCCGCCGATGCGCGGCCTGCCCGCCTTGCGCCAGGCGGTGGCGGCGCACTACGCGCGTACCCAGGGCCTGGACCTGGATTGGGAAGACGAGATCGTCGTCACCTCCGGCGCGACCGAGGCCCTGGCGGCGGCCTTCCTCAGCCTGATCTCGCCTGGCGACGAGGTGGTGCTGTTCCAGCCGCTGTACGACGCCTACCTGCCGATGGTGAAGCGGGCCGGCGGCGTGCCCAAGCTGGTGCGCCTGGCGCCGCCGCACTGGCGGTTCGACCGCGCCATGCTGGAGGCCGCGTTCAGCGACCGGACGCGGATGGTGGTGCTGAACACCCCGCTCAATCCGGCCGGCGTCGTGACGCCCGACGAGGACCTGGCCCTGCTGGCCGAGTTCTGCGTCCGGCACGATGCGATCGCCGTCTGCGACGAGGTCTGGGAGGCCGTGGTGTTCGACGGCCGAAAGCATCGGCCCTTGATCGGCTATCCCGGCATGCGCGAACGCACGGTGAAAATCGGCTCGGCGGGCAAGATGTTCGGCATGACCGGCTGGAAAGTCGGCTTCCTCTGCGCCGCCCCCGACCTGACCCGGGCCCTGGCCGGCGCCCACCAGTTCCTGACCTTCACCACCCCGCCCAACCTGCAGGAGGCGGTGGCGTTCGGTCTCGGCGAACCCGGTGACTGGTTCGAGGCTATGCCCGCGGGCCTGCAGCGCTCGCGCGATCGGCTGGCGGCGGGGTTGCGCGACGCCGGCTTCGTGGTGCTCGACAGCGGCGGCACCTATTTCCTGAACGTCGACCTGAACGCCTCAGGGATCGACGAGGACGACCGGACCTTCGCCCTGCGCGCGGTGCGCGATCACGGCGTGGCCAGCATTCCCGTCTCGGCCTTCTATGCCGAGGATCCTGTGCGCCACATCCTGCGCCTGTGCTTCGCCAAGGCGGACGAGACGCTGGACGAGGCGGTGGCGCGGCTGGCGAGGGCGCGGGAGTAGAAGATCGCACCGCCTAGACCCTCCCCCAGTGGGGGAGGATCTTATCGGCTCGACCGCCCTTAGGCCGCGATCGCCTCCGCCGTCGGGCCAAACACCTCGTAGTGGATGCGGTCAGCCGGCACGCCCGCGGCGGCCAGACCCTGGACGAAGACCTTCAGGAACAGCGTCGGGCCACACAGGTAGAAATCGGCCTGAGCGAACGGCGTGTTGGCTTTCAGCCAGTCGATCGAGATGAAGCCGTCGACGTCGTGCGTCCGGCCCGCTTGGTCGCCCGCCAGCGGCGCGCTGTAGAAGGTGGTGACCGTGACGCCGCCGTGGTCCTTGGCCAGGGTGCGGACATGGCCGTCCAGCGCGTGGACATCGCTGTTCAGCGCGCCATGCACGAAGTGGGCCTCCAGTTCCGGATGGGCCTGGGCGATGTGCTCAAGCATGCTGACCATCGGCGTCAGGCCGACGCCGCCGCTGAGCAGCACCACCGGCCGGGCGGGCTGGTCGGCCAGGAAGAAGTCGCCGGCCGGCGGGGTGGCGGAAAGCACGTCGCCGACCTGGATCTGGTCGTGCAGGAACCGCGAGGCCGCGCCCAGGTCCTCGCGCTTGACCGAGATGCGGTAGCTTTCGCCGTTCGGACCGGCGGAGATCGAATAGTTGCGCTTTTCACCCGGCGCGCCCGGCAGGTTGAAGCGGAAGGTCAGGTACTGGCCAGGCTTGTGCGCGATCACCCGCCCGCCGTCCTTGGGCCGCAGCACGAACGAGGTGATCACCGCGCTCTCGCGGACCTTCTCGGCGACCACGAAGTCGCGCCAGCCGGTCCAGCCGCCGTCGGCGGCCTCGATCCCGGCGCGGATCGCCGCCTCGCGGTCGATCAGGATGTCGGCCAGGAACCAGTAGGCCTCGCCCCAGGCGGCCAGGATCTCGTCGGTCGCCGCCTCGCCCAGCACCGCCTTGATCGCGCCCAGCAGGGCCTCGGCCACGAACGGATAGTGCTCGGCCAGGATGTGGTAGCCGACATGCTTCTGGGCGATGCGCTCGACCACCGGCAGCACGACGCCCAGATTGTCGATGTTCTGGGCGTAGGCCAGCACCGCGCCGGCCAGGGCCTTGGGCTGGGCGCCGCTGCTCTGGTTGGCGTGGTTGAACAGCGCCTTGATATGCGCGTCCTGGAACAGCCGGGCGTACATCGCCAGGGTGATCGCCTCGCCGTGTTCGGCCAGGGCCGGAACCGTGGCCTTGACGCGCGCGATCGTTTCCGCGCTCAGCGCAGCCGCCATTGTCTTACTCCTTGTCTGGTTTGATCGAGGTCTGGGTTTGATCGGTTCGGGCGTCGCTAGGACGCCGCGGGTCGGGAGGACTCCGCCTTGGGCAGGCGAAAGTGGATAGCCAGGTCCAGGCTCTGGGCGATGCGGGCGGCCTTGGCCTGCATGGCCGCGGCGACCTCGGGCGACATCATTTCGGCGGTCGTCTGGTTCCACAGCGCCAGCCAGCGGCCGAACATCTCCGAAGGGATGCGATGGCCGTGCCGCATGTGGGCCTGCATCGGATCGCCCTTGTAGCGGCCGGTGGTCAGCATCACCGACGACCAGAAGTCGGCGAGGGTGGCCAGGTGCCGGTCCCAGTCCTCCACCGCGTCGTTGAACACCGGCCCCAGCGCGGCGTCGGCCCGCACCCGGGCATAGAACCGGTCCAGCAGGGCCGGCAGGGCGGCTTCGATCTCGGCGGCTTGGCTCGGGTCCATGGCGAAGGCCTAATTGATGCGTAAAAAATGCATCTATAAGTCCGCCCTAAAACATGCAATGATAATACCAGTTTTACGTAGTCACCCTTAGGGGCGACGCCCGGAGCGCCGATGCGCCTGACGCGCTACACCGATTACGCGATGCGGGTGCTGCTGCACCTGGCCGCGCGCGGCGACGACGGCCTGGCCTCGATCGGCGAGATCGCCGCGCTCTACAAGATTTCGCAGAACCACCTGATGAAGGTGGTGCAGGACCTGGGCAAGGCCGGCTTCGTGCGCACCGTGCGCGGCCGGGGCGGCGGCATAGCCCTGGCGCGCCCCGCCGACCAGATCGTCGTCGGCCAGGTGGTGCGCCAGACCGAGGACGGCTTCAAGCTGGTGGACTGCACGGCCTGCGTGATCGCCCCGGCCTGCACCCTGCCCCGCGCGCTGAACGAGGCGACGGCCGCCTTCATCGCCGTGCTCGACAAGTACACGCTGGAAGACCTGCTGGACCAGCGCCATCAGATGCGGACGCTGTTCGGCATCACCGACGCCGCCGAGCTGCCCGCCGCCAGCTAGATCGTCGCTTCCACCTCGGCCCTGTCCGCGGATGCGGCGCCGCGCTTGTCCAGCACCTGGACCAGCACCGACAGCAGGTCACGCAGGTCGATCGGCTTGGCGATATGAGCGTCCATGCCGGCCTCGAGGCAGGTGTCGATCTGGGTGCGCATGACGTCGGCGGTCAGGGCGATGACCGGCAGGCCGGCCCAGCGCGGATCGCGGCGCAGGCGGCGGGTGGCCTCCAGCCCGTCCATCACCGGCATGTTGACGTCCATCAGCACCAGATCGAAGATCTCGGCCTCGAGCGCGTCCAGGGCCTCGCGACCGTTCTCGACCTCGACCAGGTCGCAGTCGAACGGGGCCAGGAACAGCTTGATGACCCGACGGTTGACCGGGTGGTCGTCGACGACCAGCACGCGGCGGCCCTGCAGGGGCGAGCGCGTGGGTTCATCCTCGTTGGCGGCGCCGAAGGCCGGGGCCGCGCCGTCCATCGCCGAGCTGGAGGCGACGTCGACCTGGAAGCCGAGCGTGAAGACCGAGCCCCGCCCCTCGCGGCTGTCGACGACGATCTCGCCGTCCATCAGCTCGGCCAGGCGGCGGGTGATGTTCAGGCCCAGGCCCGTGCCGCCGAAGGTGCGGGTGGTCGAGGCGTCGGCCTGGGTGAAGGCGCCGAACAGCTTGGACAGGGTGGCTGGGCTCATGCCGATGCCGGTGTCCCGCACCGTCAGGCTCACCGCCGTGCGCCCGGTCTGCGGGTCGGGCCGCCAAGCCAGGGTCACGTCGACGCGGCCCACCACCGTGAACTTCAGGGCGTTGGACAGCAGGTTGGCCAGGCACTGGCGCACGCGCACAGCGTCAAACAGCAGCATCGGCGGCGGCTCGCCGGCCACGGTGAAGACCAGCTCGACCCCTTTCTCGCGGGCCGTGGGCTGATAGCCGCCGACCAGGCGGGCGCAGACCCCGACCAGGTCGCCGGCCGTAGGGGAGATCTCCAGCTTGCCGGCCTCGATCTTCGACAGGTCCAGGATGTCGTTGAGCAGCACCAGCAGGGTGTCGCCACTGTCGATCATCAGCTCGACCTGCTCGCGCTGGCGGGCGTCGAGGCTCTCGGTCCGCAAGGCCTGGGCCATGCCCAGCATGCCGTTCAGCGGCGTGCGCAGCTCGTGACTCATCACCGCCAGGAAGGCGGACTTGGCCTCGTTGGCCGTCTCGGCCCGGCCGCGAGCCTCCTTCAGCCGCTCGGAAGCCCGGCGCAGATAGACGCCCCAGGCCACCCCGCCCAGCACCAGCACGCCCAGCAGCATGGCGATGACGATCGAGGCGTGGGCCAGACGGCGGTTCAGCTCGACCTCGGCGGTCAGGCGCTTGCTTTCGTCGCGCTTGGACTTCAGTTCGGTCTCCAGGGCCGAAGCCATCTGGGCGCCGTTGCGCGACAGGGCGGCCTGGGTCTTCTCGTGATCTTGCCGACGCCACTGGTCCAGCAGGCGGAAGGCCTCCTCGCCGCGATGTTCGGCCAGGGCGATATAGGCGCTGAGCAACAGCTCGGCCTGGGGATCGCGCTCCAGCCTGTCGACCGACACGGCGCGCAGCGCTTCCAGGTCAGTCCTGGCGGCGGCCGCGTCGCCCAGCTCGGCGCGGGCCTGGGCGCGCAGGCGCAGGCTGAGGCCGGTCAGGCGATTGGTCGGATGGGCGATCTCGAAGTCGCCGTCGGCCAGGCAGCGCAGCACCCGGCCCGGGGCGTGCCGGTCGCTGGCGATGCGGGCGCACAGATAGCGGTCCCAGGTCTTGAGGTCCGGGTCGCCGGCCGCCTGGGTCATGTTGTGGTGCACGCCGGCGAAGTGCTCGGCGGCGTCCAGCTCGCCCACCTCGGCGGCGGTGTAGGCGATGTCGTACATGCGCTCGACCTTGCGCATGTAGAAGGCGTTGCCCTCGTCCAGGCGGGCCGCCTGGCTCATATGGTCCAGCGCGCCTTCCTTATCGCCGATGTAGGACAGGGTGTAAGAGTGGACCTGGTGCGTCTCGGCCAGCAGGGGCCGGGCGATGGCGCCGCGGCGCTCCAGCTGGCCCGTGGCTTCGGCGGCCAGGCGCGAGGCGTCGGCCCACTGCCCCGATCGGCCCAGGCTGCGGATGCGCTCGACCGCGGCCATCAACCGGATATTCGGCCCCGAACGGTCCAGAAACCGGGTCCAGTCGGCCTCGGTGAAGGTGCGAAAGCCGCCGGACTCATGGCGGTAAGCCATCTGCAGCAGGTCCACCAGCGTCGCCAGTTCGGCGTCGTGGTCTTCCTCGGCCAAGCGGCGCACGCGGTGGGACCACTCATCGAACTGCGGCTGGACCTGGTTGCTCTTGTAGGCATAGAGCACCGACCACAGGCCGTAGAGACGCTTGTCGCCGTGCTGCCTGAGCGCCCGGCGCCCGACCCGCTCGATGTCGTCGTTCTCGCGCGCCGGCGGCTGGATCTCGTCGCGCCGGATCTCGCGATAGAGCGCATCCAGCTTGGCCGACTGCGGCGACCGAGCGAGGGCCGGGCCGCAGGGGCCCGCCAACAGGGTTGCGATCGCCGCGAGGAACAGGACGTAGCGCCGCAAGCCGTGGTTTCCCGGTGAACATGGGTACGCTACGAGAAAGGGCCTGTATTCAAAGTTAAGATCGGCCCGGCGCGACGTTGCGTCGCAAAAAAGCGGCGCGGGGGAATGATATTCCCCGTTTTAGGTCGTGAAGCCGACTCCGCGCCACCGTCTAGATGGTGGCGCCGCCGTCCACCACCAGGGCCTGTCCGGTCATGAAGCTGCCCGCCTTCGAAGCCAGGTAGACCGCCGCCCCGGCCAGTTCGTCGGGCTCGCCGATCCGGCGCAGCGGCACGCCCCGGGTCGAGCGCTCCAGGGTCTCGGGATCGTCCCACAGCGCCTTGGCGAAGTCGGTCTTGATCAGGCCCGGCGCGATGCAGTTGACCCGCACGTTGTCGGGGCCGAACTCGTGGGCCAGGTTGCGGGCAAGCTGGAAGTCGGCGGCCTTGGAGATGTTGTAGGCCCCGATGACGGCGTTGCCGCGCAGGCCGCCGATCGAGCTGACGATGATGATCGCGCCGTCCTTCCGCGCGCGCATCTCCGGCGCGACCATGCCGATCAGCCAGTGATTGCTGATGATGTTGTTGTCCAGGATCTTGCGGAACTGGTCGTCGGCGATGCCGGACAGCGGGCCATAATAGGGGTTGGACGCGGCGTTGCAGACGCAGATGTCGACCTTGCCGAACGCCCGCCGCGTCTCGTCGACCAGGCGCTGCAGGTCGTCCTTGGAGGCGATGTTGGCCGGGACCGCGATCGCTGTCCCTTCGCCATGCCGGGTGTTGATCTCGGCCGCCACCTCGTCGCAGGGCCCGGCCTTGCGCGAGGAGATCACCACCTTGGCGCCGTGCTCGGCCAGGCGCTGGGCGATGGCCTTGCCGATGCCGCGCGAGCTGCCGGTGATGATCGCCACCTTGCCGGCGAGATCGAAGAGGGTGGTCATGGCGCGCTCCTAAAACATTTGTTTGAATTTTCGACACAGTGCTGTCGCCACACGCGCACGTCAAGCTGCGCGCCGCTCGTCGACAAGGCCCGAAACGCGCTCTGCGACCTATTGCTGCACCATACTGGTCGCTACCGACACGCCATGTAATGTTGAATACAGACGGATATTCATTATCCACACCGCCGCGCCTTCGCGACAATGGTAAATGATCGCCATGACAAGGACTTTAGATAAGAACGATTTCTTTAATCGCCTTCAGACGGCGAGCGTCCTGATCTGCGCCAGTTTTCTAACCCTCGAAGTTTGCATCGAGTTCGGAATGGTCGAGAGAGCCTTCAGCCGCGATCTCGCGGGCTGGCGAATTGACGCCGCGGTCTCGCTGCTGGCGGTCGTCGTCCTGGCCGGGCTCGCGATCCTCAAGGCCTTCGAACTGCGCACCGAGTCGGCTCGGCGGCAAGCGGCCGAGCAGCGCCTTGCCCAGATGGAGACGCGAGACCCGCTGACCGGCCTGGCCAATCGCGATCGGATGCTGGAATTCCTGGGCCAGTCCTTGCAGACGCGCAAGACCGGCGACGAGGTCACCGGCCTGCTGCTCATTGACCTGAAGCGGTTCACGCCGATCAACGAGACCCATGGCCGCGCGGTCGGCGATCGGCTGCTGCGCATGGTCGCCGAACGCCTGAGATCGGTCGCGCGGGAGGACGAGATGGTCGCGCGCCTGGGCGGCGACGAGTTCGCGGTCGTAATGCCCCGCCTCGATTGCGCCAAGGCCGCCAGATATCCCGCCCAGCGGCTGGTCCGCGCCCTGGAAGCACCGTTCGAGATCGATGACCTGGCGCTCAGGATCGGCGGGGCGGCGGTCGGCGTGGCGACCAGCGCGAACACCGAGCTGCGTCCCGGCGTCCTCGTCCACCATGTCGACGCCGCCCTCCAGCGCGCCAAGTGCGGTCCGGCGGCGGAATCCTGCTCCCATCGGCGAGGGACGGGCCAAGCCTGATCCCTGGCGGCGAGACTTTCGCCGACGCGGCGTCCGCGCCGACAAAATTTCTCCGGCGATGTCGGATCGACGCCCATGGGGCCGTCCTCGGGGCAACCAACCGAAACCCTGGAGACAAACGCCATGACCACCCCCTCTTCCATCGCCGATCGCGAACTCGTCCTGACCCGGATCATCGACGTCCCGGCCGACAAGCTGTTCAAGTGCTGGACCACGCCCGAGCGCATGCACGAATGGTTCTGCCCCAAGCCCTGGACCGTTTCGCACGCCGAGACCGACGTGCGCCCCGGCGGCGCCAGCCTGATCGTCATGCGCGGGCCCGAAGGCCAGGAAATGCCCAATCGCGGGGTCTATCTTGAGGTGGTCGAAAACCGCCGCCTGGTGTTCACCGACGCCTTCGTCGAGGCCTGGGTACCGTCGGAAAAGCCGTTCATGGTGGCGATCATCGAGTTCGAGGACCTGGGCGACGGCACGACCCGCTATACCGCCACCGCCCGCCATTGGACGGTCGAGGACCGCCAGGCCCACGAGCAGATGGGTTTCCACCAAGGCTGGGGCGTCGTCGCCGACCAGCTGGCCGAGGTGGCCAAGACGTTCTGAGCCATGAGCGGGGACAGGCGCATGCGCCTGTCCCCATCCCTTCGTCATGAGCACTTGTTCCAGCCGCTCTCTTCCAGGTGAAAATGGTCGCGGTGGGCGGCGTTGTAGTCTGGGCCAAGGACGGTCCCGAACACCCGGCAGGCGCCGCGGCGCGCCGCCTGGACGAAAAGCCCCTCGGCGCTGTCGGCGCGGAAGTCGGCCGCCACCGTGGCCCGTCGCCCGTCGGCGAAGCGGAAGCCGGCCACGTCCAGCGCTGCGGCGCGGGCATGGGCGCTGGGCCGCTCGCCGGGCCGGCCGTAGATCGTGCGGCAGGCATAGGTTCCGTAGTGGTCCACCCGCGTCAGCCGGCTGTGCAGGATATCCCGCGCCGCCGGAGCCAGCACCTGGCGCTCCCACAAGGCGTAGTCCAGGGCCAGCGGACAGGTCATGACCGGCGCGGCGGGCGCCAGGCGGCCGACGGCTCGCACGGTGTTTCGTGTCGAGCAGAAGCCGGTCTCGCGCGTCTCGCTCTTCACGAACCGCACCCCGCCCTCGCGCAGGGCGGCGCGGCAGGCGGCCGGGTCGGCGCCGATCCGCGCCAGCTTGCCGGCCGTGGCGAGGCCGATCGGCTGATCCAGCGAGAACGGCTTCCACGGCAGGTCCTGCGGCGGCGCCAGGCGGTCGACCAGGGCGAAGACCAACAGGCCGGCCAGCAGCAGGTCCAGCAGGAACCCGGCCGCCTCGGCCAGCGACCGGACGCCGGGCGAGGGTTCGGGGATCGCCAGTTTCACGCTTCACCCAACGGCGGGGCGACCACGAAGTTCAGCCGCAAGGCTTGGCTTGTCGGGCGCGAACGGTCATTACCGCCGCGCTGGAGACCCTCATGACCCCCTCGAACAGCTGGCGCGGCCTGCTGAACGCCGAACTGGCCCCGCGCTTCGCCCTGCTGTGCCTGGGCATCTGGCTGAACGCCGCCGACACCCTGGTGACGGTGACGATCATGCCCAGCGTCGCGCGCGAGATCGGCGGCTGGCAGTATTTCGGCTGGTCGATCGCCGCCTTCCTGCTGGGCTCGATCCTGGCGGGGGCCTGCGCGGGCAAGCTGTCGATCCGCTTCGGCCTGCGACGCGCCACCGCCCTGGCCGGCGTGGTCTACGCGCTCGGCTGCGCCATGGGGGCCCTGGCGCCGGAGTTCCTGACCTTCGTGGCCGGACGGCTGGTCCAGGGCCTGGGCGCGGGGGCGATCGTGTCGCTGTGCTACGTGGCGATCAGCGCCATGTTTCCCGAAAGCCTGTGGCCGCGCGTCTATGGCGCGATCGCCGGGGTCTGGGGCGCGGCCACCTTGCTGGGCCCGCTGTGCGGCGGGCTGTTCGCGCAGGCCGGCTTCTGGCGTGGAGCCTTCTGGTTCTTCGTGGTCCAGGCGGTGATCTTCGTCGGCGCGGTGCTGGTCATGGTTCCCGCCGCCCCCAAGGCGCCGGAGGACGGGCGCATCCCCGGGCGGCAGCTGGCCCTGCTGACGGTGGGCGTGACCCTGATCGCCGCCGCGGGCGTCGTGCCCGGCGGACTGACGGCGACGCTGTGCGCGGTGTTGGGGACCCTGGCCATGGCCGCCATGCTGGCGGTCAACGCCCGCACCAGCGACCGCCTGCTGCCCCGCGCGGCCGGCGACCTGGCCACGGCGACGGGGCTGGGCCTGGCGGTGATCTTCTTCTGCGAGGCCGCAACGGTGGGCTTCTCGGTCTATGGCCCCACCTTCATCCAGGTGCTGCACGGCGCCGACCCGCTGCTGAGCGGCTATGTGATCGGCGGCATCGCGGCGGGCTGGACGGCCTTGTCGTTCGTCGTCGCCGGGCTGAAGGCCAGGCACGAGGGCCTGGCGATCCGCGTCGGCGCCGTGGTCATCGCGGCCGGTGTGGCGTGGGGCGCCTATGAGATGGTGCACGGCGGCCTGCTCGGGATCACCCTGTCGATGGTGCTGCTGGGCAGCGGCTTCGGCGTCTGCTGGGCGTTCCTGGCCAAGCGCGTGATCGGCGGCGCCCCGCCCGAGGAACAGCCCCTGGCCTCGGCCGCCGTGCCCACCACCCAGCTGATCGGCGGCGCCACCGGCGCGGCCGCGGCGGGGGCCCTGGCCAACGCCCTGGGCTTCGCGCACGGCGTCGAGCCCGCCAACGGCCTGACGCATGGGCTGTGGCTGTTCTGCGCCTTTGTGCCACTGGCGCTTGTCGGCCTGGCGGCGGCTTGGCGGTTGGGGCGGGAGTAGAGACGCCTTCGCCCTCAACTCGTCGCCACACCCGCGACAATCACGCCCACAAGAACAGGACCCGCGACTCCGTCCGCGTCGACGGGCTTGTCGACGTAGACGCCTTCTATCGGCTGGACGAACACGTCGGCCGGTGTGCGTTCCGAAGACAGATGCCGCGCCATGGCCGTCAGCGCTGCTTCTCGGGTGACGCAGACATCGGCCAGCCTCAGATCGACGACCCCGCCACGGAGACGTCGTTCCTCCGGTACCAGCGACAGGGTATTGGGACCGACGGCCAGGCGCAGAAGCATCTTCTCGCCTCGTCGACGCGGGAGAACCTCACGGATCTCGCTCCACGCCAGGGTCCCGCCCAGCTGTCGCGCATAAAGGCCATGGGTGTCTATTTTCAGTTCGACCTCGTCGGCCCGCGTCACCGCCGCCTTCGCGGTCAGGACGGCCTGAACGCCGAACCCGGTTGCGGTGCAGAGCAGATAGACCAGTTCCCAAACGGGCTCCCGCCGAAGGTTCGCCACGACCGCTAGGGTCAGCGCGACGACCATGCCGGCCAGATGCGCGGCGCCGGCCAGCCGACGCCGCCAAAGCTCCTTGCCCGTCGGCAGCCATATGCCCGGCCCCGGCTGATGCTCACGATCCGGCAGCCTGGCGAACAGCCCCTTGGCGAGAATGGCGGCGACGATCGCGAAGACCGCGACGAGACCGCCGCCTCCGACGAAATGGATCCCGAAATAAAGCGCGATCCAGGGCGCCGCCTGGAAGAAGCTGAACGCGCCCGCGCGCATGAGCGCGGATGCGTCGGCGCCGTCGGTCACCTTGGCCAGAGGGTTCATGCGCGTCAGGGTAGCACGAAGTCTCAACCGCTCAAGTTTCCGCCAGCGCCGCCGCTTCCACCAGCCGCACCACGTCGCTCATGATCTGCGTGATCCTGAAGTCCTTGGGCGTATAGATCCGCGCCACGCCCATCTGCTTGAGGATCAGGGCGTCGGCGTCGGGGATGATGCCGCCGACCACCACCGGGACATGGTCCAGGCCCTCGGCGCGCATCAGGCGGACGACGTCCTGCACGAGGTCCAGATGCGAGCCCGACAGGATCGACAAACCGACCACGTGGGCGCGGCCCTCCTTGGCGCGGCGGACGATCTCTTCCGGCGTCGAGCGGATGCCGTCATAGATCACCTGCATGCCGCAGGCCCGGGCCCGGGTGGCGATCTGTTCGGCGCCGTTGGAGTGGCCGTCCAGGCCCGGCTTGCCGACCAGGTAGGTCAGGGTGCGGCCTAGCATCTGGGACACCCGCTCGACCTCGGCCTTCACCGCCTCGACATCCTCCGCCTCGCCGGTCGAGACGACCACCGCCACGCCGGTGGGGCCGCGATATTCGCCGAACACCGTGCGCAGGGTCCCGGCCCACTCGCCGGTGGTGACCCCGGCCTTGGCGGCGGAAATCGAGGGTTCCATGATATTGCGGCCACCGGCGGCCGCGGCCTTCAGGTCCGCCAGGGCCGCTTCGGCGGCGACCGGGTCGCGGGCCGCGCGCCAGGCCTTCAGCCGCTCGACGACGCCGGCCTCCAGCAGCGGGTCGACCGTCTCGATCGCCTTGCCGGCGGCGGCCAGCGGCGAGGCCTCGCTGTCGGTCCACCGATTGACCCCGACCACGGTCAGAACACCGGTCTCGACCGCGCGCACCCGCTGGGCGTTGGAGGCCACCAGCTGCGCCTTCATGTAGTCGATGGCGCTGGGGGCCCCGCCCATCCCGTCGATCAGGGCCAGTTGCGCCAGCGCGCCCTTCGACAGCTCGGCGACCTTGGCCTCGATCACGTGGCTGCCGTCGAACAGGTCCTCGTATTCCAGCAGGTCGGTCTCGTAGGCCAGCACCTGCTGCAGGCGCAGCGACCACTGCTGGTCGAACGGGCGCGGCAAGCCCAGCGCCTCGTTCCAGGCCGGCAGTTGCAGAGCCCGGCAGCGGGCGTCCTTGCTGAGGGTGACGGCCAGCGCCTCGATCAAGATACGGTAGACGTTGTTCTCGGGCTGCTGCTCGGTCAGGCCCAGGCTGTTGACCTGCACGCCGTAGCGGAAGCGGCGGGCCTTCGGATCCTGAACGCCGTAGCGCTCCAGCAGGATTTGGTCCCACAGGCGCGTAAAGCTGCGCATCTTGCACAGCTCGGTGACGAACCGCACGCCGGCGTTGACGAAGAAGCTGATCCGCGAGGCGACGATCTCGAAGTCCTGCTCGGGCACTTGGCCGCCGGCCTTGACGGTGTCGAGCACGCTGATGGCGGTGGCCAGGGCGAAGGCCAGTTCCTGCTCCGGCGTCGCCCCCGCTTCCTGCAGGTGGTAGCTGCAGACGTTCATCGGGTTCCACCTGGGAACCTCGCGGTAGCACCAGGCGATCATGTCGCCGATCAGCCTCAGGCTGGACTCCGGCGGGAAGATGTAGGTGCCGCGGCTCAGATACTCCTTGATCAGGTCGTTCTGGGTGGTGCCCTGCAAGAGCTTGCGGTCGGCCCCCTGCTCGTCGGCCAGCGCCACGTACAGCGCCAGCAGCCAGGCCGCCGGGGCGTTGATGGTCATCGAGGTGTTGGACTGCTCCAGCGGGATCTGGTCGAACAGCGTCCGCATGTCGCCGAGGTGGGCGATCGGCACCCCGACCTTGCCGACTTCGCCCCGCGCCAGGACATGGTCGGCGTCGTAGCCGGTCTGGGTGGGCAGGTCGAAGGCGACGGACAGGCCCGTCTGGCCCCTGGCCAGGTTGGCCCGGTACAGGGCGTTGGATTTCTCGGCCGTGGAATGTCCCGCATAGGTGCGGAAGATCCAGGGCGCATCGGGCGCGTGCTGGAACGGCTTGGAGGTCATCCTGCGCTTCCGTCCTGTCGTTCTTATTACCAACGATCATGAACCGGGGCTTGTTGCAGCGCAACATCGCAAAAGCGAACGAAGCGGCCGGATCTCAGAACGGCCGCTTGCCCGTCACCACCTCGAACCACAACCGAAAGTCGCCCGCCAGACTGTAGAGCGGATACTTGAAGGTGGCCGGGCGGTTCTTCTCGAACACGAAATGCCCGAGCCAGGCGAAGCCGTAGCCCACCAGCGGCGCGGCGACGAAGAACCGCCAATCGATCAGGAAACCACAGATCGCAGCCGCGATGACCAGGGTCGTGCCGACCACGTGCAGCCGCCGGCTGGTGCGGTTGAGGTGTTCGGTCAGGTAGAACGGATAGAACGCCGCGAAGGTGCGGTAGCGCCCTTCATTGTCTTCGGCGTTCCGGTCATGCGCGGCCATGGGCCGATGTTCCGCCCAACGGGGCGCGGTGGCAAGACTGTCGAGCTGGTCCTTAGGCCTGGCCGATTCTCTTCGCGCGAGCTGGTATCGTTAACGCGCTTAACACGCGAGTAGGCGGTGATTCTGCTCCGTCCCCGGAGCGACTCGGCGTAGGAACTTGAAGCGTGGCCGAAATAATTTCGCCCGGAAATCGCCGCGATCTGGGCGCGTACGTCCGTTTCGTTAGCGCAAGCTGAGGGTTAACAAGCTAAACCTCAGCGACCTAACGCCGCGCTTCGCCGCCGCAGCGTTCCACGAACGCCGTGGACGTGGCATGGTGACTGGACAACCTTTGGAGGCGAAACTTGAGCGAAGAAACCGAGGGCCGACGCCCTAACCCCGTCGATCTCCACGTCGGTGGCCGTGTTCGGATGCGTCGCAAGCTGCTGGGCGTCAGCCAGGAACAGCTGGCCGACTCGTTGGGCCTGACTTTCCAGCAGGTGCAGAAGTACGAGCGTGGCGCCAACCGCGTCAGCGCGTCCAAGCTCTATGAGATCGCCAAGACCTTGCAGGTCCCGGTGTCGTTCTTCTTCGACGGCCTGGCCGACCCGATGGATGGTTCGGACGGCGACGAGATCGGCCAACAGGCCGAGCGCATCGTGCAAGAATTCCTGACCACGCCCGAGGGCCTGGAGCTGGCCGAGGTGTTCCCGAAGATCGGTCGCGGCCGGGTTCGCCGCCAGGTTCTCGACCTGGTCCGCGCGATGGCTGAAGAAGCCCACCGCGCCGAGAGCGCCGCCGCCTGATCCGGCGACGAGACTACCAGTAACCCGTTCGTTCGGGCCCCGGCGATCACTCGCCGGGGCCCGATCGCATTCTACGCTCAGCAGCCCGCGCATGGGCCCGGGTCCGGGTCCGATCGCCCCGGCGCTGCGGAACAGCTAGCTGGCCGAGACCCGCCCCTGGCCGGCCTGCCAGATACGCTTGGCCGTCTGCAGGGCGGCCGGGGCCAGGCCGCGCAAATCGTGGCTCCTGATGATCCTCAGACCCAGTTCGCGGTCCTTCTGCCAGATCACGCGCACGTCGTGGGCGTAGCCCGTGGCCAGGTCGACCAGCTGAAAGCCGCCTGGAGGCGTGGCGCTGGACAGCATCTGGATCCGCAGGCCGGTGTCCGACTGATCCCGCACGATGCAATCCCACGCGAAGACGCCGCACAGCACCTTCCCGGGGTTTTGCATCATAGTGCGAGGACCGGCGCGCCGGTCGAGAGCTCCGCCAGAACCAAACTTGGACATAACCGTAACAACGCGCGACGACGTTAAGCGGCGGTGCAATGGAAGAGTTTATTTGCCGATGACCATGTCCGCGGCCGGGGCTATTCCCTGGAAGGCAGGAACCTTGGGCGAGCACGGTTATTTAGCCGGTAACCCACTCGACGCTAAGGATCCCGCGGCCGGCGAAGACCGGCGATCGAGGAAGCGAAAGGGATGACCCGATGACCCACGGCGTGGCGCTCTTGGCCGATGTGACGGGTCGCGACCTGATCGTCGCCCTGGCCCGTCCCGGCGACGCACCGGGCGAGCACCGCGTCCTGCCCGGCTCCACTTCGCTGGAGCTGGAGGCCGGCCTCAAGTCCGTGCTGGCCGAGCTCGACGCGGACGTGCTGGTGGGCGCGGCGGTCGCCGCCGCCGGTCCGGAGATCGACGGCGCGGTGACCCTGACCAGCACCGGCCTGACCGTGTCCCTGACCTGGCTGCGCCACGTGCTGCGCACGCCCCGGGTCTATCTGGTCAACGACTTCACCGCCTGCGCCATGGGGGCCCCCAAGGTCGCCGAGGCGGCGCTCGGCGTGATCCATCCCGGCAAGGCCGCTCGCAACGCCGCCATCGCCGTGCTCGGTCCCGACATCGGCCTGGGCGTGGCGGGCCTGGCTCCGCTTCGCGGCGACGGCTGGCTGGCCGTGCCCAGCGAGGGCGGCCACATGGATTTCTGTCCGGTCGAGGCCCGGGAGGCCCCGATCTTCTCGGCCGTCCGCGCCCGTCACGGCGAGGTCTCGGCCGAGCGCCTGCTGTCCAAGGAAGGCCTCAGCGACATCCACTGCGCCCTGGTCGGCGATGGGGATCCTCTTGTCGCGCCAGAAAATGACAACGTTATCATTGAGCTAGCCCGGGCCGGCGACGCCCAGGCGCGCGAGGCGATCTCGATCTTCAGCGGCCTGCTGGGCGGTTTCGCCGGCGACATGACCCTGGTTTTCGCCGCCCGGGGCGGGGTGTTTCTCAACAGCCCCCTGCTGGAGGCCATCGGCGGCTTGTTGGACCGCGAGGCCTTTGTCCGCCGTTACAGGACCAAGGGGCGGATGAGCCCTTATCTGGCCGAGGTGCCGGTGTTCAGCATGCCCGGCCGCCCCGCCCTGCTGGGCCTGTCCAGCCTGTTCAGCCCCAGCGACATGCGCTACGCGGCCTCGGACGTGAAGTTCCTGGACTGCTGAGCCTCAATCCGGCCGCCAGCCATTGCGCAGCAGGTCCACGGCCAGCAGGTGGGCGGCCTCCAGGGCCATGTCCTCCAGCTGTTCCAGTAGGGCCAGGCGCTGGGCGGGTGTGCGGGCGTGCGCGTAAAGGGCGCAGATCGCGTGCAGCCGGGCTCTGATGTCCAGCGGCGGCGCCGGGGCGTGCAGCAGCGGATTCTCCGGCAGCTGGGCGGGTGCGTCCCCTTTGCGGCCGAAGGCGCGCTGGGGGGCGTCGAACTCCAGCGATTCAAGGCCGGGCCAGTCAAGGGCGCTCATCGTTTCGCTCCGATCATAGGTATCGCATCCATCAGGCGACCAGGGCGGCGACGCCGCATCTGAGGCCGTTGACCCGCACGTCGGCTTCACCGACGCCGAGACCCAGAAGCTCGGTCAGGGAGGTGATCACCCCGTCCAGCGGCGTCGTCGCCGCCTCCAGCTGCGGTTTCAGCGCCGCCAGAATGGCCGCCTCCCCGAGGCCCAGGTGGATCAGACTGACGAAATCGACATCCAGGTTCAGATTGGTCAGCAGCGAGGCGCTCGCCGCGGCCAGGGTGTCGTTGGTCTTCACGGTCTTGACGGCGCCGGTCTTCACCTCGGCGGCGGTGAACGACACCGCCTGCCAGGACGCGCCGCCCAGCGCCACGTCGGACTTGCCGCTCACCCCGAACAGGGGCGCCTTGACCAGCTTGGCGCGATTGACGGTCAGCGGCCGTTTGAAGTCGTCCAGCGCCGCCAGGTCGATGTCGCCGATCTTCAGCGACCCGATGCTGGGCTTGACCTCCAGGGTGGCGGCCTTGCGCCCGCAGTCGATCTCCTTGAGCCGCGCCTCGCCTGACGCCAGTTCGACCAGCACGGGTAGATGCACCTGGGCCAGGCCGCCCAACAGACCTGATCCGAGCAGCTTGGCGTCGACATAGATCCGCGCCTGGCTGGTGCGCACGACCACAGTCTTGTCCTGGGTGACGGTCATGTAGGGCGCGTTGTTCATCGGCTCGCCGATCGCCAGCCAGACGTCTGTGTCAGCCAGGCCCGGGACGGTGGCGCCGAGGTCCAGCTTCAGCTGGCGATCGCCCGCGCCGGCCTGCAGGAGCGCCTGGGCCAGGTCCATGGCGCTCAGAGCCACCGTGGCCGCGGAGCCGCCGGACACGTGGTCCTGGCCGCCATAGGGTCCCAGCGACGCCAGAGCGTCCAGATGGGCCGGCGTGCGGTCGCCGGCCGCCAGGGCCAGCGTCCGAGTCGCCGAAGCGGCCTGACTCTCTCCGCTGGCCGACAGCGTGTCAGCCAGGGCCTGCAGCGCCTTGCCGGTCGTCAGGTCGGCCTGCAGCACCTGATCGTAGGTCGGCCCCTTCAGGTCCAGCCGGGTGGAAACCGCGTCGAGATAGCTGAACAGACTGACGTCAGCCTGGGCCAGCGCGTCATAGTCCATCACCGACAGATTGACCTGGCTGCCGGTCAGGTCGCCGAGCAGCGCGTTGGCCAGGCCGCCCTTCAGACTGGCCAGGCGCGAGCCGATCGAAAAGCTGGCCAAGTCGGCGCGGGCGGCGGTGGCCTCGCGGCGGATCGGCACGGACGGGCGGTCCAGCAGCGCCGCTCCGAAGAAGAGCTCGGCCTCGCTGGCGACCGAGACCTTGACCGCGTCGGGATCCTGCGCGGTTGCCTGGAAGCGCGCCTTCACCGGGACGGCGGCGTCGCCCGTATAGCGTCCCAGCGTCACCGTCGTCTGCGGCGGCGTGCGCCAGCCGTCGCCGTTGGCCGTCACGGTCGCCTGGGCGGCGACCTGGGCGCGGCCGATGTCGTTGGCCGCCGTGATCGCCGCCAGATCGGCGACGCCTTGCAGCCGGCGGCTCTGCAGATAGACCCAGCCCATGTCGACCGCCAGGGCCGCCAGGGCCAGGATCAGCGTCAGGGACATGGCGGTGATCACCGCGACCCCGCCCCGCCGGTCCCGCCGGAAGCCCGCTCTTGGCAAAGCTCGCATCGGCCTCAATAGCCTCCCAGCTGCACCGAGGCCCGGCGGCGAATCTGGTCCGACGGCATGGGAGTCACCCCGCGCACCGCGAAGGCGAAGGACTGGGCCGCGTCGTAGGACACCGCCACGGTCAGCCGTCCGTCACGGTCGATCACCTCGGTCGACAGCTTGGCCGGGACCAACTCGGCGTCGCCGGCGCTGGCGGCGACGGCCGCCTTGGCCAGGCTGGCCCGCTCGGCGGCGGTGGATCCCGGGATCGCCGCCCGCGCGGCGTCATTGGCCAACTGCTGGACCGAATGCGACATCCAGAAATAGCCGCCATAGCCGGTGATGCCCATCAGCATGAAGATCAGCACCGGGGCCAGGAAGGCGAACTCCACCGCTGTCGCGCCGCTTTGATCGCGCCGGAAGCGTCGGTCTGTTATGATCGCCTGATTGGTCTGCCGCATCGCTCGAGTCCTTCTTGCGAAGATTGCGCAAGCAGGATCGCCCAGGCGTGGATGCGGCCAAGTTTATCTGAGTAGTCCGTAAAATACGTATTTTACGGCGACAGCCTGTCTCGCCTGAAGGATGTCGCGATCAATTGTCGCTCAACTGCCACGATGGTAGCTTGACAAGGACTAGAGCATCTCGGCCAAGCGGATTCACGGGCAAGACGGAGATGATTGATTCTCCGTATTTTGTGGAGCGGCCATGACCAACGACTCTCCCGCCACGCACGCCACCGCCGGCGAAGTCAGCCGGAATTTCGGCCAGTGGCAGGACGTCGCCTTGACCGGCCCGGTCATCATCACCCACCACGGCCGTCCGCGCGTGGTGCTGCTGTCGGCGGACCGCTACGCCAGCTGGAACAATCTGCCGACGGCGAGCGGAAGCCTGGAAGACCATGTCGCCGAAACCAGTCGCGAAGCCCTGCTCGAGCAGATGGCCGAGGGCTTCATCGCGCTGGATCCGACACTGCGCGTCACCAAGGTCAATCCCGTGTTCGAGGCCCTGGCCGGGCGCAGCGCCGGCCAGCTGGTCGGGGCCAGTTGGAGCGACCTGTTCCCCCGGCCCACCCAGGCGGTGATCGCCGAGCAGATGCGCCGGGTGCTGCGCACCGGCGAAGCGGTCGAGTTCGAGGCCGATTCCACGGTCCAGCCAGGCCGCTGCTATGGCGTGCGCGTCTTCCCCTATCCGGGCGGCGTCGCGGCCCTGTTCGCCAACCGCACCGAGGAGCACAGCCTGCGCGGTCGTCTGCGTCACGCCCGGGCCATGCAAACGGCGACGGCCGCCCAACCCCGCCTGGCCGTGGCGCGGCTGAACATCCGCGGCGTGCTGGCCGAGATGGACGAGGACTTCCTACGCCTGACGGGGTTTTCCGGCGCCGAGCTGCTGGACTGCCGGCTGACCGACATCGTCCGCCCGTCCGATCGTCGCGCCTTGAGCCAGGCGCTGGAGAAAGTCCTGCAGGGCGGCCCGGCCGTCCGCGTCGAGACCGCCTTGCTGGTCCGGGCAGGGGAAGAGCGCCCGGTCGAGCTGTCCCTGGCCCCCATCCTGCACGACGGGGCGGCCGACGGGGTGATGGTGCTGATCCTGGCGGAGGTCTGAGCCCCCGCCAGGATCGCCCCTATTTCTCGACTTCGGCTTTCAGGGCGGCAAGGCCGGGTTTCAGGCCCTGGGCGTGGTGGCGATCGACCACAGGAAGCCGTAGGGGTCGCGAACCTGGCCGTAGCGGTCGCCCCAGAACATCAGCTGCACCGGCAGGACAACCTCGCAGCCGGCCGCCGCGGCGCGCTCGAACCAGGTGTCCACGTCGTCGACCTGCAGATGCAGGGTAAAGGCGCCCGGCTTTTCCGGCGGATAACCGTGCTCGGGATAGAAGTCGCTGAGCATCAGGGAATTGCCGTTGATCAGCAGGTGGATGTGCATGGTCCGGCCCTGCTCGTCGGGCGGGATGCGGTACAGGTCCTGGGCGCCGAAGGCCTTGATATAGAAATCGGCCGCCTCGCTGGCGTTACTCGGCGACAGGTAGGGCACGATGCCGCCGGAGACGGCGGGCAGCGGGGGCATCTGGTGTTGGGCGTCGGTCATGGTCGTTCTCTCTTCGCTAGTTGAAGTCAGGGCTTCAGGTCGATGGCGGCCTTGAAGCTGCCGTCCATCAGGAACGGTACGGACTCGTGGGCATGGACGATCTTCCAGGCCTCGCCGCGCTGGCGCAGGCCCAGGGTGTAGCGAAACCACAGGTCGGTGACTGCGCCGTCCGTCTTCGTCCCGGTCAAGTGGGCCAGGCCGTGGGCGAAGGCCACGTCGCCCGCCGCCGCGATGTCCAGCGCGGCCAAGTCGTAGCCGATTGGGCCGGACCAGGTGTCGAACCAGGCCTGGAGGCCGACGGGGTTCGGCCCCGTCGAGCGCAGCGGCGGGGCCAGTGAATAGCGCACGAAGTCGTCGGCGAGGACAGCGGTCGTCCCCCGGACGTCCTTGTCGTGCAGTCCCCGGGTCCACGCCTCGATCGCGAGGCGGATTGCGGCTTCGTCATTGTCGGCGGGGGTCATGGCGGTCTCCCGTTCATCGGTTCGACCAGAGGACGAACGGCGCGTCGCCGTCCCGACACGGCCCGCGAACTTTTTCGCGGAAATCAGCCGCCGACGGACTCCTTCATCAGCCGGTCCAGGTGCAGGCGGATGTGGGCGGCCTCGGCGGCGGTGTTGGCCAGGGCGATGGCCTGGTCGAAGGCGACGCGCGCCTCGTCCTTCCGCCCCAGCTGCAGCAACAGCCCGCCGCGCAGGCCGAAGAAGTGGAAATAGCCCGACAGCTTGGGAGCCAGGGGTTCGATCATCTCCAGGGCCGCTTCGGGTCCGGCGACCTTCGCCACCGCCACGGCCCGGTTCAGGGTCACCACCGGCGACGGCGCCAGCTGCTCCAGGTCGCCGTACAGCAGGTCGATCCGCGCCCAGTTGGTGTCCTCGGGACGCTCGGCGCGGTCGTGTTCGGCGGCGATGGCGGCCTGGACCAGGTAGGACCCGGGCCGGCGATGGCGCACGGCCTTGTCGATCAGGGCCAGGCCCTCGGCGATCATCCGCCCGTTCCATAGGCCGCGATCCTGGTCCTCCAGCAGCACCACCGCCCCGTCGGCGTCGAACCGGGCCGGCGCCCGGGCGTGCTGCAGCAGCAGCAGGGCGGTCAGGCCCATGATCTCCGGCTCGCCGGGGAACAGCCGCAGCAGCAGGCGGGCCAGGCGGATGGCCTCGTCGCACAGCGCGCCGCGGGTCAGCAGCTCCTGGCCGCCGGCCGAATAACCCTCGTTGAACACCAGGTAGACCATGGCCGCCACGGCGTTCAGGCGCTCGGCCCGCTCCTCGACGCCGGGCGCGCCGAACGGCACGTCGGCCGCCCCGATCCGGGCCTTGGCGCGGGTGATCCGCTGCTCCATCGCCGACTCGCCGACCAGGAAGGCGCGGGCGATCTGGCGCACCGAGAGACCTGAGACGATGCGCAGGGCCACGGCCACCTGCTGGGTGGCCGGCAGGTCCGGGTGACAGCAGATGAACAGCAGCCGCAGCACGTCGTCGCGATAGTGCTCCCCGTCCAGCCGGTCGACCAGGGTCGCCTCGGCGTCCTCCAGGTCGGAGATCAACTCCTCGGGCGGAAGGGGCGACGACTTGCTCTGCTTGCGCACCCCGTCCAGGGCGGCGTTGCGGCCGACCAGGATCAGCCAAGCGGTCGGGTCGCGCGGCGGGCCGTTCTTGGGCCAGGCCTTCAGGGCCCGCAGGCAGGCGTCCTGGAACGCCTCCTCGGCGGTGTCCAGGTCGCGGAAATAGCGCAGCAGGGCCGCCACGGCCTGAGGCCGCGCGGCGGTCAGGGCGGCGTCGATCCAAGCCGCGTCGATATTGGCGATGGTCATGCCCCGGCTCCCCTGACATGGGCTTTGCGCCCGCCAACCTGGCGCGGCGCGCCGTCCAGGCTTCCCGGACGATAGACGGCCAGCGGCCGGATTTCATAGGCGCCCCGGTCCGGATTGGCCACGGCCAGGTCGCGGGCCACGGCGATGGCCGCCTCCAGGTCGGCGCAATCGACGACGTAGAAGCCCAGCAGCTGCTCCTTGGTCTCGGCGAACGGACCGTCGATCACGAGCAGATCGCGGCCCTTGCGCAGGGTGACGGCGGCGGTGGTCGGCAATAGCCGGGCCACCGCGCCCATCCGCTCGGCGGCGGTCAGGCCGGCCTCGACCGCGCCCAGCCGGGCCATCACCGCGGCGTCCTCGGCCGGACTCCAGGCGCCGACCACGTCCTCGAAATTGTAGCAGAGAATGGCGTAGAGCATGGGATGGGCGCCTTGATCGTACCGAGGACGATCGGAGGCGGGCCGATCCGACAGCGTCCCGTCGAAAAAAGCACCGTGGCGAACGTCGCCGGCCGCAGGACGGCCATCTCGTCTCGCTGCGACCTGCGTGGAGGCAGGTCGCGAAGCTCCAGGACTCCGGAAGTTTCCCCAATCGCCAGATCGGATTACTCGCGACATAGGCGAATCGAATTGTCGAGATTAAGCTATGCGCTAGCCATAACAGCCGGGATCGGCGAAAACCGCGTCCCGTAGGTCGAGCCGTCGAAGGGAATGCAGCCGCGACGAGCGGTCGCATGGACCTTCACGGCGATCTCCCTAAGAGGTAGTTCGAACCACAGTAACGCTTGCGGCGAGAGTTCGCCGAAAATCATAAAAGTCACGGCGGGTCGGGGGACTCCAGGAATGAAGAAGCGCTATCTCATCGCCCTCACGGGCGTGCTGTCCTTTGGCCTGGCCATGGTCCTTCCGACCGTGCAACGACGCGCCGCCACCTCGCATATCTGGCGGCTGGCCGAGAGCGCGGCCGCCCTGCCCGCCAAGCCCGTCGTCCCGACCTTCGCCCAGGCGGACCGCGTGATCGGCCGGAACTTCGGCAAGCGCGTCTACCTCTTCCATGGCCTGCCCGGCCTGGACGGCTATTGGCAGAGCCCGGACCGCCAAGCCCTGGTCGACGCCTTGCAGGAGGACGGATCGCAGGTGGTGGTCGTTCGCCTGCCGAGGGCTCGACAAGCCTTCTACGCCGACGGCGGCGCGGCCTACTGCCAGGCGTTCAGCGCCTGGTTTTCCGCCTTCGAACGAAACATTTCCCAGCGCTATGGCGCGGCGAAGGAATACACGGTGGGGATCAGCTACGGCGGCTATCACGCCATGCTCGCCGCCCAGGACCCGACCGTCGACGGCTGGGCGGCGATTTCCCCGGTCACCGACCTGTCGCGCCTGGACGAGTTCCGCTGGCAGTCCAACAGCCGTTGCCAGCCCGGCACGCCGTCGATCGCCGCCAAGCCCGGCCTGATGGTCTATGGCCGGCATGACAAGCGCGTCGGAAGCGACCTGCTCGTCGCCGCCGCCGCCCGGATCGAAGGCGGCGGCAACCAAAGGTTCGAAGCCGCCGACTTCGACGCCAAGGGCCATGGCCTGTCAGCGGAAATGGTCGCGAAGGTCGAGCAGTGGTACGGCCTGCAGCAGCCGGTGAGCTAGGTTCGGAAGAACGGTAAGTCCGGCGTCTCGGCCGGAAACCGCGTGGTGGCTGGGGGCGGGATCGAACCGCCGACCTGTGGGTTATGAATCCACCGCTCTAACCATCTGAGCTACCCAGCCGCACGAAGCGGAGGCGGGCTTATAAGCGCAAAGCGGGGGCGGCTTCAAGCCCGTCCGAGCATCCGATCGAGCACCGCGTCCAGACGCCGCTTCAGGCTGGTCGGGCCGTAATCGGCCAGCACCTTGGCGCGGGCGGCGGCGCCCAGGGCGACGGCCTTTTCCGGCGCGGCGACCAGGCTGGCCAGGGCGCGCGCCAGGGCGGCGGGGTCGCCGGGCGCGACCAGGGCGCCGTCGACGCCGTCCTGGATCATCTCCACGGGCCCCGGGATGGCGCTCGACACGGCCGGCAGGCCGACGGCCATGGCCTCCAGCAGCACCAGCGGGAACCCTTCCTGGTAGGATGGGAAGGCGAAGACGTCGCCCGTGGCCAGGAAGGCCGGGACATCGCCGCGCCAGCCGACCAGGCGCACGCGATCCTGCAGGCCCTGCTGGGCGATCAGTCCCTCCAGCCTGGGGCGCTCGTCGCCCTCGCCGGCGATCTCGCAGTCGAAGGCCTGGTCCTGGTCGCGCAGCAGGGCCAGGGCGGCGACCAGCACGTCGAACCCCTTCTTGGGATGCAGGCGGCCGGCGGCGACGATGCGCGGCGGGCGGCCGGCCTGGCCGAACGGCGCGGCCTGGACGGCTGGCGGCTTCACGGCGTTGGGCACCAGGTGCACCCGCTGGGCCGGGACGCCGCGCTCGACCGCCAGCTCGGCCAAGTGCCGGCCGACGCAGACATAGTGGGTGCGGGCGAAGTGCGGACTGGACGTCTCGACGTCGAAGGCCGGCTTGTGCACGCAGACCGCCAGCACGGCTCCGGGCGGGGCGACCCTGGCCATCAGCCTGGCCGGTCTCTGGCCGTGGCTGAGGATCAGGTCGGGCGCGGCGGTCTGGACGATCCCGCGGGCCGCGCCCAGGGTCAGCGGGTCCCAGTCGGTATAGGCCGGCATGGTGGTCAGCGGCGGGACGCGGCCGGCCTGCTGGGCGGCGACCTTGCCCCCGGTCCGCACCACCCCCGTCGCCGCGCCGCCATCCGCGGCGGCGTAGGCCTCCAGGATCGGTTGATAGTCGAGGAACACCTGCTCCAGGCCGCCCAAACCCTTGCCCAGCATGGCGTGCAGGATGGCGGTCAAGGCGGGCTCCGTCTGTGGCGAGGCCGGACCTTGGTGGGGGGACAGGCTTGAGTCAACGGCGCGCCACACGCTGGTCCGGGATGACAACCCGGCCCCGGAATGACAACGTCGGCGTCGCCCCTCCCCAATCGGACAGTTCCCTATGCGTCTTCGCCATCTCGCCCTCGCCGCGCTGGTCCTGTCGGCGTGCGGCCCCGCCAACACGGTGCAGGCCCTGCCGAACCCGCCGGTCGAGACCGGCCCGCCCAACGCCCCCGACCAGAAGCCGGCCTTCCCGCAGCAGACCCGGGCGCCGGAGGAGAAGCTGGGCGTGGCCTACCAGGTCGAGACCCTGACCGCGGGCCTCGACCATCCCTGGAGCCTGGCCTTCCTGCCGGACGGCGCCAAGCTGGTCACCGAGCGGGCCGGCCGCCTGCGGATCCTCGGTGCCGACGGCAAGCTGTCGCCCGCCGTCGCCGGCCTGCCGGCGGTGTTCGCCGAGGGTCAGGGCGGCCTGCTGGACGTGGCGCTGGACCCCGACTACGCCAAGAATGGCTTGATCTACTGGACCTATGCCGAGCCCCGCGACGGCGGCAACGGCACGACCGCGGCGCGCGGCAAGCTGGTGCTGGGCGCGGCGCCTCGGCTGGAGAACGTCCAGGTGATCTGGCGGCAGCTGCCAACCATGGACTCGGCCCTGCACTTCGGCGGCCGCCTGGCCTTCGCCCGCGACGGGGCGCTGTTCGTCACCACCGGCGAGCGCTCTTTCCTTCCAGGCCGGATGCAGGCCCAGAACCTGGATGCGGCCCTGGGCAAGGTCGTCCGCATCCGGCCCGACGGCTCGATCCCGGCCGACAACCCCTATGTCGGCAATCCGCAGGCCAAGCCTGAGATCTGGTCCAAGGGGCACCGCAACGTCCAGGGCGCGACGATCAATCCCTGGACCGGCGAGCTGTGGACCGTCGAACATGGCGCCAAGGGCGGCGACGAGATCAACACCCCCAAGGCCGGCAAGGACTACGGCTGGCCGACCATCACCTATGGCGAGGAATATTCGGGCAAGCCGATCGGCGAGGGGATCACCCAGCACGCGGGCATGGAGCAGCCGATCTACTACTGGGACCCGGTGATCGCGCCCTCCGGTCTGGCCTTCTATGACGGAAGCCTGTTTCCCGCCTGGAAGGGCAGTCTGTTCGTTGGCGGCCTCAAGGGCTACCTGGTGCGGCTGACCGTCAAGGACCACCAGGTGGTCGGCGAGGAGCGCCTGTTGTCGGAGTTGAACGTCCGCATCCGCGACGTGAAAGTCGGCCCGGACGGGGCGCTGTACCTGGTGACCGACGAGGATGACGGGCGGGTGCTGAAGCTGACGCCGAAGAAGGGATAGCCCTCGGAACTTGCCCCCTACGGGCCTTCGGCCGTCTTCCCCCATAGGGGAAGAGCCTAAAGCGCGAAGGCTCCGCCCCCTCTGGGGGCGGACAGACCGCGCAGCGGTCAGGTGGGGGCAAGTGGGTGAGCCAACCCGCCCTACTTCGGTTTGCCCTTCCTCGCCTCCCACAGCGTCGCCGCCAGCGAGGGCTTGCCCTTCAGCAGGGTGGCGGCGGCCATGCCGGCCATGAATGAGGCGGTCGGATGGGCCTGCATCATGGTCAGCACGCGCTGGTCCAAAGGCGGCTGGCGGGTCTTGGCCAGGTGCTGCTTGTGCAGGACCGACCAGACGGCCACCACCACCGCGGCCACGATCGCGACGATGGCGTAGGCCCAGGCCGAGCCGACCCACTGGGCCAGGAAGGCGAACACCGCCATCGCCCCGGCCACGGCGGCGATTGCGGCGGCCATGATCAGGCCCGCCCCGGCCATCAGCCGCGAGATCAGTCTGTCGATGAAGTCGTCCAGCATGGCGCCCTCCTGAAAACCCAAGACGGCAACGCCCGAGACGCCAGTTGGTGGCAAAGCCTTACGCGGTCAGGCGCCGCGCCACCTCCTCGCCGATCGCCAGCGAGCTGGTCAGGCCCGGGCTCTCGATGCCGAACAGCGCCATCAGGCCCTCCAGGCCGTGGCTGTCGGCGCCGCGCAGCTGGAAGTCGGGTTGCGGCTCGCCAGGGCCGTGCAGCTTGGGCCGCACCCCGGCATAGTCGGGAACCAGCCGGTCGGCGGGCAGGTCGGGCCAGAACTTGCGGATATAGTCGGCGAAGGCCGCAGCCCGGGCGGGGTCGACCGAATAGTCGGGGGCCGGGACATAGTCCAGGTCCGGCCCGAACACGGCCTGGCCGCCCAGGTCATTGCGATAGTGGGTGCCCAGGGCGCCATGGATCGGCGGCGGGTAAATCAGCCTCTGGAACGGCGCCTTGGCCGCCAGCCGGAAATAGACGCCCTTTCCATAGTGGGCGGCGGGGATCTGGTCGGCGGGGAAGCCCTCGATGGTCGCGGCCACGGCCTGGGCCGACAGGCCGGGCGCGGTGACCAGCAGGCGGCACGCCAGGCTGGCGGGCTCGGCCCCGCCGATCCGCACGGTGAAGCCGCCGCCGGCCCGCGGCGTCGCGCCCTCGAACGGGGTCTTGACCACCACGGCCCCGCCAGCCGCCTCGATCTCGCCCTGCAGGGCCAGCATATAGTCGTGGCTGGCGAACACGCCGCTTTCCGGCGACAGCAGCGCGGCGTGAGCGTTCAGCCCCGGCTCCAGCGCCCGGGCCTGGTCGCCGGTCAGGTGGTCCATGCCCTCGACCTCGTTGGCCAGGGCCTGGTCGTAGATCGCCTCCAGTCGCGGGATCTCGCTCTGGCTGGTGGCCACCACCAGCTTGCCGCACTTCTTGTAGTCGATGTGATGCTTGTCGAGGAACGCATACAGCCGCCGCCGGCCCTGGACGCAGAGCCGCGCCTTCAGCGAACCGGTCGGATAGTAGAGCCCGCCGTGGATCACCTCGGAATTGCGCGACGACACGCCCTGGCCGATGTGGTCTTCGCGCTCCAGCACGGCCACGACCAGGCCTTGCTGGGACAGGGCGTAGCCGCAGGCCAGGCCGACGGCGCCGGCGCCGACCACGACGGCGTCGAAATCGAACTCTTGGGTCATCTGGAAATCACCGGTCGCCGCTTCACCCGCGTGGCGTATCCAGGCGCTGCTTCACGGTCGCGCGGAGGTCGGCGAAGAAATCTTCCGCGTCGACATAGTCCTTGGGATCGATCGCTTCGGCCTCAAGCTCGTCGAGGAAGCGCTCAAGCTTGTCGGATCCGCCCATGATCTCGGCGGCCCGGCGGTAGTTCAGTTCCGCGAGTTCCGCCGCCACCGCCTCGTCCAGCGAGGCGAACTCGCCACGCCGAACCCGCGCCAGCAGATCGGCGGCGTCGTCGGGCGACAAGGTCACGACGCTGGAGGCGGGCGGCGGCGGCTTGTTCATACGCCCAACCTATCACGCCTCGTGGCCGGCGCCAGATGGAGTGGTCGGCGGCCTTCATTGCCCTTTTTCGCGAGCTGTGAAACCTTACCCGACAAGGTTGAGGGCGCGGCGGTCGTCAGGCCGGCGTCCCAGGGAAGGGCATCATGAACTTCGGCGCCGCGCTCGATGTCGCGATCGGGCTGATCTTCGTCTACCTACTGGTCAGCCTGTTCGTCACGGCGCTGAACGAATACATCTCCAGCTTCCTCAACAAGCGCAGCGAATTCCTGCTCCAGCGGGTGCAGAGCCTGCTGGGCGGCGACGGGTCGGAAACCCGGTCCGGCGACTGGTCGCCCCAGATGTGCGCGGTGTGGAACCACCCGCTGATCAACGCCCTGAAGTCGCACAACCTGGCCGAGGACCACGGCACCAAGCGCGGGGCGCTGCTGAAGAACGCCCCCTCGTACATCCCGGGCAAGACCTTCGCCGTGGCCCTGACCGAGACGCTGAAGCCTTCCGAAACAGCCCATCTCAGCTTCGCCCAGCTGAAGACCGCTGTCGCCGGCATCGAGAACAACGAGCCCCTGAAGGCCGCCCTGCTGCCGATGCTCGACGACGCCGAGGGCAAGCTGGACGTGTTCCAGCAGAACGTCGCCACCTGGTTCGACCGGGCGATGGACCGCACCAGCGGCACCTACAAGCGCTGGATCCACCGGCTGACCTTCTGGGCCGGCTTCGCCGTGGCGGTGGCCTTCAACGTCAATTCGCTGCAGCTGATCGACAACCTGTGGCGCGATCCGGTGGCGCGGGCCGGCCTGGTGGCCCAGGCCTCGCAATCGGTCCAGGGCGCCACCGAGGCGCGCGACGTCGAGGCCAATCTGGCCGCGCCCGCGCCGACGCCGGCGCCGACGCCAGCAGCCTCGGCCGAGGGCGACGAAGCCACCGCGCCCGAATGCGCCTGCGACGGAGGCCAGAGCGCCGCCGACCTGGCCCAGGACCTGCCGCTGCCGATCGGCTGGAGCCAGGAAGGCCTCTGCGCCCTGGTCCACGAGCCGTTGTCGTCCCTACCGCCCAGCAAACGGCCGGCCTCCGCCTGCAAGACGCCCTATCGCAACGGCTGGAGCGCGACGGCGAAGATCTTGCTGACCCTGCTGGGCCTGGCGATCACCGGCCTGGCCGTCTCGCTCGGCTCGCCGTTCTGGTTCGGCATCCTGCAGTCGGTGACCAACATCCGCGCCACGGGGATCAAGCCTGACCGCGCGGACGGGACGGTGCAGCGGTAAACTCACGGACGGGGACACGCCCTTGCGGCGTGTCCCCTCCTCAGGCGCGGCGTAGACTTTTGGGGACGCGCCGCAAGGGCGTGTCCCCGGCTCCTACCCTTCCCACTGGCTCCAGAGGGTCGCGGCCTGGGCCTTGGCCTTGACCACCGAGGCGTCCTTGACGTGGCCGTAGCCGCGGATCTCTTGCGGGATCGCGGCGATGCGGGCCGCCAACGGCAGGCGCTCGGGCGTCAGGCCGCCGGCCAGGCGGTCCAGCGTGGTCTCGTAGTCGGTGATCAGGCCGCGCTCCATGCGCCGCTCCTCGGTCTTGCCGAACACATCCAGCGGTCCGCCGCGCAGACCTTTCAGCTTCGCCATGACCGGGAAGGCGAGGTCAAGCATCCAGCCGCCGAACGCCATCTTGCGCGGCCGGCCTTCCTTGTCCTTGGGGGCGAGGATCGGCGGGGCCAGCCAGACCTTGGCCTTGCCGCCCTTGAAGGTCCCGGCCAGTTCGGCCGCGAAGCGTCCATCGGTATAGAGCCGGGCCACCTCGTACTCGTCCTTGTAGGCCATCAGCTTGTAGAGGTTCACCGCCGCCGCGCGGGTCAGGATCTCCCCGCCGCCGTTCGCCGCCTCGGCCAGGGCGACCTTCTCGATCTTGGCCGCGTAGCGCTTGGCGTAGGCCTCGTTCTGGTAGGCGACAAGGTCGGCGGTGCGCTTGGCGATCAGCTCGGCCAGCGGCATGGTTTCCGGCGTCGGCACGTCCGCGTCGCGCGGCCCCATCGAAGCTGGATCGTGCGCCACGCGGCGGCCCAGCTCGAAGGCGGCCAGGTTGGACTCATAGTCGACGCCGTTCAGCTTGATGGCCCGGTAGACCGCGCGGCTGGACAGCGGGATCACCCCGCGCTGCCAGGCGAAGCCGACCATGATCATGTTGGCGAAGATGGCGTCGCCGAACTGGGTCTCGGCTAGGTGCTGGGCCGGGCAGGCGTCGAAGCTCTTGGTGGCGCCCTTGATCCGCCGGGCCATGGCCCCGCTGTCGAAGCGGACGTCGCGGCTAGTGACGAAGTCGGCCGTGGGAGCGAAGTCGCTGTTGCCGAAGGCGGCCGTGCGGTCCTTGGCGTACAGCGACAGACCTTCCGGCGAGGCGGCCACCAGCATGTCGCAGGCGATCAACACGTCGGCGCTGGCGGCGGGCACCCGGCCACCGACCACCGTCTCCTCGGTCTCGCCGATCTTGACGTGGCTGAACACCGAGCCGCCCTTCTGGGCCAGGCCCGTCATGTCGACCACGCTGCCGGCCCGGCCGTCGACGTGGGCGGCCATGGCCAGGATCGAGGCCACGGTGGTCACCCCCGTGCCGCCCACGCCGGTGAAGATGATCCGGCGCACGCCGTGGAAGTCGTCGAACACCGGCAGGGGCGTGGAGTCGACCGTCAGGGCCGGGGCCTTCTTGGCCTTGGCGCTCTCGGCCCCTTCCAGGGTGATGAACGACGGGCAGAAGCCGTCGACGCAGCTGTAATCCTGGTTGCAGCTGGACTGGTTGATCTTGCGCTTGCGGCCGAACTCGGTGTTCAGCGGCTCCACCGACACGCAGTTGGACTTGATCGAGCAATCGCCGCAGCCCTCGCAGACCAGCGGGTTGATGAACACCCGCTTGGTGGCCTTGGCCATGGTCCCGCGCTTGCGGCGGCGGCGCTTTTCGGTGGCGCAGGTCTGGTCGTAAAGCAGCACCGTCGTGCCGGGGGTGTCGCGCAGCATCTTCTGCACGCTCATCAGTTCCGAGCGCGGGAAGACGTCGACGCCGGGCGCCAGGTCGGTGACGCCCTGGTAGCGTTCCAGCTCGTCGACCACGATCACGGTCCGGGCTACGCCCTCGCTGGCCAGCTGGCGGGTGATCTGGGCCGGGGTGAAGCCGCTCTCGGCCCGCTGACCACCGGTCATGGCCACGGCGTCGTTGAACAGCAGCTTGTAGGTGATGTTGGCCCCGGCCGCGACGGCGGCCCGAATCGCGAGCGAACCGGAGTGGTTGTAGGTGCCGTCGCCCAGGTTCTGGAAGACGTGCTTCTCGGTGGTGAACGGCGCGGCCCCCACCCAGGTCAGGCCCTCGCCGCCCATGTGGGTGTTCAGGTCGGTCATCGGATCGTTGAAGCCGGCCATGTAGTGGCAGCCGATGCCGGCCAGGGCGCGGCTGCCCTCCGGCAGCTTGGTCGAGGTGTTGTGCGGGCAGCCCGAGCAGAAGAATGGCTTGCGGGCCTGGTCGGCGGCCAGGCTGACGGCGGCGACGCCGGCGGCCGAGACGCGGTTCAGATAGGCCTGGGCCCGTTCCATGTGCGGGCCGGGCGGCAGGCGGTCGTAGATGGCCAGGGCGATTTCGGCCACCGACAGCGAGCCCAGTTCCGACAGCAGCGGATGGCCGTGCTCGTCCAGCTTGCCGATGATCCGGGGGCGGGCGTGGGCCGGCAGGTCATAGAGGGCGGCCCGGGCCTGGGGCTCGATCAGGCCGCGCTTGTGCTCGATCACCATCAAGGTCTCGAGGCCGGCGGCGAAGGCGCGCACGCCCAAGGGCTCCAACGGCCAGGGCATGCCGACCTTGTAGATCGACACGCCCAGGTCGGCGGCCTCCTGCAGGGTCATCCCCATCGCGGTGAAGGCTTCCAGCACATCCTTGTAGGCCTGGCCCTGGCAGACGATGCCCAGACGCGCCTTGCCGACCCGCACGTGCGAGGCGCCCAGCACCACGCGGTCGATCCCGTTGGCCCGGGCGAAGGCCAGGGCGGCGGGGATCTTGTGCAGGCGAAGTCGGCGCTCCTTCTCCATCGGCTGGTCCTTCAGCCGGATGCCCAGGCCGCCGGGCGGCATCGGGAAGTCGGGGATCACCAGCCGGTGGCGGTTCAGGGAGACGTCGATGGTCACGCCCGAGTCCATGGTGTCGGCCAGGGCGATCATGCCGGTCCACAGGCCGCTGAACCGCGACATGGAAATGCCCAGCAGGCCGTAGTCGAGCACCTCCTGCACATCGGCCGGCGACAGCACGGGCATCTCGAAGTCCTGGAAGGCGAACTCCGACTGCGACGGCAGGGTCGAGCTCTTGCAGGCGTGGTCGTCGCCGGCCACGGCCAGCACGCCGCCGGTCGGGAAGCTGCCGGCGAAATTGGCGTGCTTGAAGACATCGCCAGTGCGATCCACGCCCGGCGCCTTGCCATACCACATGCCGAAGACGCCGTCGTGGGTCGCGCCCGGGAACAGGTTGGCCTGCTGGCTGCCCCAGACCGCCGTCGCGGCCAGGTCCTCGTTCAGGCCTTCCTTGAAGACGACGTCATGGGCCGTGAGCAGCTTGGACAGGCGGGCGGCCTGCTGGTCCAGCCCCCCCAGGGGCGAGCCGCGATAGCCGGAAAGGAAGCCCGCCGTGTTGAGCCCGGCCCGGGTGTCCAGGCGCTTTCGGTCGAGGAGAACGCGGATCAGCGCCTGCACGCCGGTGATGAACGCACGACCATCTTCGAGCAGATATTTGTCGTCGAGCGTGACTTCCGAGTGCCGCATAGCAAAAAAATTCCTCCCGGGTCTTCTCGCCCGCTCAGCAATATCTTATAGAAACGGGGAAATTGTTTGCCCAAGGTGTGCCCGTCCCAAGGCCGCTTTGCGCACGATCAGCGCGCCAATCACCCTCTGGGGGGAGGAATTCTTGTCCGAACAACTCGACGCCGTGGATGCCAAGATCCTGGATCTCATCCAACACGACGCCGGACTGTCCGTCGCCGAGATCGCCGAGCGAGTCGGCCTGTCGTCCAGCCCGTGCTGGCGCCGGATCAAGCGGCTGGAGGACGCGGGCGTCATCCAGCGCCGCGTCACGATCCTGGACCGCGAGAAGCTGGGCCTGGGCTTCGAGGTCTATTGCACCGCCAAGCTGTCGCTGCCGACCAAGGAAAACCTCGAGGTCTTCGAGCAGGCGGTGGCCAAGTGGGCCGAGGTGGTGCAGTGCGCCACCGTGACCGGCGCGGCCGACTACGAGCTGCGAATCGTCACCCGCGATATGCGCGCCTTCGACGAGTTCCTGCGCGACAAGCTGCTGTCGCTGGGCCTGGTCAGCAATATCGAGAGCCGGATCGTCATCCGCGGCGTCAAGAACTCCACGGCCGTGCCGCTGGGCCTGGTCAGCCCGTATGTGAGCCCGCTGGGGTAGATCGCGGCCGGGGACAGGCGCATGCGCCTGTCCCCGTCCCGCGCGCCGTCGTTTCCTTCTAGAATCGGCGCTTGCGTCCCGCCACAATGCTGGCTCCACCGCTTTGGAGCCCGCCCCCATGATCGACCTCGTCATCGACCAGCGCCGCAAGGACCTCGGCGGTTTCGAGGTCGGCCGCGTGCTGCCGTTCCACAGCCGGCGGATGGTGGGGCCCTTCACCTTCTTCGACCATATGGGCCCCGTCGCGTTCGAGCCCGGTTTCCCGCGCAACGTCGACGTGCGCCCGCATCCGCACATCGGCCTGTCGACCCTGACCTACCTGTTCGAGGGCGAGATCACCCACCGCGACAGCGTCGGCTCGCAGGTCGAGATCCGGCCCGGCGAGGTCAACTGGATGACCGCCGGCAGCGGCATCACCCATTCCGAACGCTTCGAGCACCTGCGCGAGCACGGCGGCGCCATGCACGGCATCCAGGCCTGGGTGGCCCTGCCCGACGGCCAGGAGGAGATCGCCCCCAGCTTCTCCCACCATCCGCGCGACGAGATGCCGGTCTATGGGGACGGCGGGCTGAAGGCCGCCCTGGTGGCCGGCAAGGCGTTCGGCGCGTCGGCCAAGGTGCCGGTGTTCTCGCCGCTGTTCTACGTGCACTGGGAACTGGCGGCCGGGGCCAAGGCGGGCCTGCCGGCGGAGTATCCCGAGCGCGCCGCCTATGTCGCGGTCGGCAAGGTCGAGGCCGCCGGCCAGGTGCTGCACGCCGGCCAGATGGCGGTGTTCAAGCCGGGTGAGACGATCACCTTCGAGGCCCTGGAGCCCTCCACCGTCATGCTGCTGGGCGGCGAACCGGTGGGGCCGCGCTTCATCGAGTGGAATTTCGTCCATTCGTCCAAGGCGCGCATCGAGCAGGCCAAGGCCGACTGGCGGGCCCAGCGCATGAAGCTGCCCGACCTGGACGACCAGGAATTCACCCCCCTGCCCGAGCCTCCGCCGCCGGCCCAGCCGATGTCTTAGGGGCAGGGGCCATTTTGAAGCGGTCCGGAACGTAGCTGCGCGCCAGCGACGCGGCGTCGAACATGGCCGGGTCGGGCTTTTCATGCTCGACCGCGACGGCATAGGTCAGGGACCACGGTGAACCGTTGACCAATTCATAAGTGGTGCGAACGATCGCGCCGTCCTGCATGACGTCGTAGGTCCTGACGTTGTGCGCATCGATCAGGCGTATTCGTTGTGCTGGGCCAAACGCGGTGCTCACGACGCCCCGCCATTCGCTCGCGACAAAGGATTTGTTGGTGTTCACCCCGCAGGCCGCCAACGCCACCTTGGAACCGACGACCTTCTCGCCCGTGGCGAGTGACAAGCCTGTTCCGGAGCCGGTTGCGCAATCGGCGATCCAACGGTCGCGCGGCGTCTCGACCCGGTGCAGGGTTCCGGAATGGAACTCCGCAGACCATTCCTCGACCGGCCCGCCTGTCTGCTCGATCCGATTCCAGTTGTAGACGACGTAGTCCGCCCTCGTGGTCTTGGTGAGCTCGACCACCGCCCTGACTGGAGCAGGAAGCCTGTCCTCCGTACGCCCCGAACAAGCGCTTACCCCGAACAGGCCAATCGTCAGCGCCACCTCGACACCACGTTTCATGATCATCTCTCATCCCCCTCGAAACGACCGAACCTTAGCCAAAATTGCGCGGCGCCTAAGCTCAAGCTTGCAGCGGCGCGACCTAAGGCCGAAGTCTTCGCCTGCTAGAGGAACGGCCCCGGCAGCCTCAGCGGCCCTGGCCCGACCTCGTCGTCGGCGTCGCCCACGGCCTCGTAGTGCGCCGCCAGCTTGGCGCAGGCGGCCAGGACCAGGGCCTCGACGAAAGCCGTCTCGCGACCGGTTAGTCGGACGATCTCGGCCAGGGCGTGGCCCCGGCCGGCGGCCATGTCCATCGCCGCAACCTCCTGGACCGACAGCGCCGCGCGGGCGCGGGCCAGCCGCTCCACCGCGTCCAGCCGCTGGAAGCCGTCGTCGCTGGCCAGCGCCTTGCGATAGTCGCGGCCGTACAGGGCGGCGGCCTCGGCCTCCGCGAAGCCGATGTCCGGGCCAAGCTCTTCAATCGATGCGAGCGATGGGGTGGACGCCCCCCGACGGCATCGATGTGCCAAAGTGGAGGTGTTGAGAACACCACTGCAAAGGAGGCGTCCGTGGAAGAAGTTATCACGCGATGGGGTGGACGCCCCCCGACGGCATCGATGTGCCAAAGTGGAGGTGTTGAGAACACCACTGCAAAGGAGGCGTCCGTGGAAGAAGTTATCACAATCGGGCTCGACTTGGCCAAGTCGGTCTTTCAGGCGCATGGCGCTGATCGGGCSGGCGGCGTGGTTTTCCGCAAGAAGTTGCGACGAGACCAGCTTCTTGCGTTCTTCGCCGGCCAGCCACGCTGCCTGGTGGCGATGGAGGCCTGCGCCAGCGCCCATTACTGGGCCCGTGAGATCGGCGCTTTGGGCCATGAGATCCGCCTGATCCCACCGGCCTATGTGAAGCCGTTCGTGAAGCGGCAGAAGAACGACATGGCCGACGCAGAAGCCATCTGCGAGGCGGCGCAGCGACCGACGATGCGGTTCGTCACGCCCAAGAGCGCGCAGGCCCAAGGCTCGGCCGTGGTGTTTCGCACCCGCGATCTGCTGGTCAGGCAGCGCACCCAGCTGATCAATGCGCTGCGGGGGCATCTGGCCGAGTTCGGCTTCGTGGTCCGGCAAGGCGCGGCGCACGCTGCCAGGCCCCGCCGAGGCGCGGCCGGTGCTGGCCATCATCACCGAGAGCCTGCAAGCCCTGCAGGGCCAGATCGCTCAGCTGGATGCTGAGATCGCCGCGCGGGCCAAGCGCGATCCGGTCGCCAAACGGCTGATGACCATCCCTGGCGTTGGGCCGGTCGTCGCCACCGCGCTGGTGGCGCTGGCGCCGGCCGCCAGCACTTTCAAGCGCGGGCGTGACTTCGCCGCCTGGGTCGGCCTCACGCCACGGCAGCATTCCAGCGGCGGCAAGGAGCGACTGGGACGAACCAGCAAGATGGGCGAGCGCAGTCTGCGACGGCTGCTGATCCTGGGCGCCAGCTCCGCGGCCAGGGTATCGGGCCGCGATCGCGCACCTGCCAATCCATGGCTGGAGAGCATGCTGGCCCGAAAGCCACGGATGCTGGTCACCATCGCGTTGGCCAACAAGATGGCGAGGATCGTCTGGGCGCTGATGGCGCACGGAGGAACCTACAGAGCTCCGGCCATGGCGGCCTAACCGCCAGGGCCTGAGGCGTCGGGGAGGCGAAGGTCAGACGAGAGGTATGGCGCAACGGTCAGAAGACGGGGTCGGGAAAACCAGTGAAATGTCCGAGCGCCTCGAGCGCGCCTGAGCGGTCTGGACCCGATCCGCGATCTCCATACAGGCCAGCGGCGTGTGAACAGCCGCATCAACAGGCCGGACACACGGAAGCACCTG